>DASSWO010000215.1:0-8234 GCA_035704795.1 Methylophaga sp.
ATCTTATGAGAGATGACGCCACGCTGGGACAAAATCAGGTCGATAGAAAGAATCAAATTGCCAAAGATTGGGAAAGAGGAAAAGAGTTAATCGTTACCGGTGAAAATCGGATCGAGGAAGGAGAGGACCAGGTAGAATCAGCACAGGATGAACTTGAAAGCGGTCAAGAGACTATTGAGCGCGGTGAGGAGGAAATCGCTGAAGGGAAAAAACTTGTCAGAGATAGTGAAAGGAAGTTTCGAGAGGATTACCCGGAAGTGGATCTTAATCAAACCAATTAAGATTACAAACCTCTTGTTCATTTTGCTCCTGCATACCGCTATTGCCAGATATCAATGAACACTATTGGAAAAGTGTTCTATCTCTTATGCCGTTTTCTGTTAAGCCTGCTGGCGTTGGCATTGATTTACGCTACTGCGGTGCCTCTGCTGCATAGCGACATTTGGTGGATACGCATATTCGATTTTCCACGCGTTCAAATAGCTACATTAATTGCTCTGACGCTGGTGGGATATCTGGCTCTGTATTATTGGCGGCGATTGCATTTGTGGGAATACGTAGTTGTTGCGCTGGTGGGAGTTTCACTGGTTTGGCAGTTAATTGCTATCGCACCGTATACAGTATTTTATCCAAAGGAGATGGCCGACAGCCAACATGACAATGATGCGAACCGCATATCGCTGCTGATTTATAACTTGCGCTATGACAATCGTGAAGTAGAAGCACTGCGTGACCTGATACGTAAAAAAGATCCCGATCTTATCCTGTTAAGTGAAACGACCCCATGGTGGTTTGAACAACTCCAGGATCTTGAGCAAGAGTATCCGTATAAGATTGAGCAACCCCAGCGAAATCATTACGGGATGTTGCTGTATTCCCGTTTAGCGTTAGTGAATCCACAAATCCGGTTTTTGGTTGAGCCTGAAATTCCGTCATTTCGCACCCAGGTAAGGCTCCGTTCAGCAGACCTTGTCACTTTTTATGGCGTGCATCCACGACCTCCGGGTCTCAAACTGCCTGAAGATGAGGTTGAAGAAGACGGAGAAGAACGTGCAGATGCCGATATGCGGGATGCTGAGTTGATGATGGTTGCCAAAGAGGTTAAGAAACTTGGCGACGTTCCGGTCATCGTCGCCGGCGATTTCAATGACGTCGCATGGTCGCATACCACACATCTTTTTCAGCGTATCGGTGGATTACTTGATCCACGCGTCGGTCGTGGTTTACTAAACACTTTTGATACCAGAAGCCGTCTGTTCCGCTATCCATTGGGCCACGCTTTCGCATCCCAGCATTTCTTTCTCGTCGAGCTTGAACGTCTTCCTGATATTGGATCAGATCACTTTCCATTGTTTGTGGTCTTTGACTTAGATCCAAGTGCTTCTCTGATAAATGAAGAACCTCAACAAAGTGCAGGCGATGAACAAGAAGCTGACAAAGCTACCAAGAAAGGAAAATCTATCGACTGATGGCATAGCTTTCAGATAAATTGAAATGCCCGCTCATGATTTACAAGAGTTCATCAGCTCTCAAAACATACAGTTCAACGTCGGAGGCAGGGATGGAACATTTTTTTCATTAACGACCTGGCTAGGCTTGCTACGTACTCTGGTTATCGGGGTGTTGGCCTATGTCACGCTGGTACTTTTTTTGCGATTTGTCAGCAAGCGCACGTGTCTTAAACGAATGCCTTCGACTTGATTGTCACTGTTGCACTCGGTTTTGTGCACGGTGCGGGAACAAAATCTTTAAAAGACGCAGCAGCGAGTTGTACTCGAAACCGTCGGTTAGTTTTTCGCATCTTCGATTTCCACTGTACAAATGCCTGATTAACGGGGCTGACATGGGCAGACATTGCAGAGCCTCATTATTGGCGGCTATGGTCATACACAGGTTGCAACATTTATCAGGCAATGTTTCAACCCATCTGCAAAAAGAATTATCAATTTCACCTGAGCCAAACAATATTCATGAAATTTGTTGCAGGTTAACTAAGGGTATGCTGATAGTAAATAATAGAATCGCTTTGCTTTGATATTAAAGCTTATTAAAAGTCTTATTAAGACTTAATCAGAGGTTCGTGCATCATCTCTGGTGTGCGTTCAGCACCGAGAATACCGACACGAATCAGAAAGTCGCCAAAATGCTCATTTTCCTGACGTTCTGCTGCAAATTGCTTAATCATAGGTTTGAGCGTGTTGAGAATGGTGGTTTCATCAACGTTTTCCAGATACAGTCGATTTAATCGCTGACCGCTGAAATCGGCACCCAGATTCAGGTTATAGCGGCCAATCGCTTTACCGGTTAAGGCGATTTCGCCCAGATAAGGCCGGGCACAGCCATTTGGGCAACCGGTCATACGGATATTAATCAGTTTTTCCGGCAAGCCGGCCTCACACATGATTTGTTCCAGTTGGGCTAAAAATGCCGGCAGATAACGCTCGGATTCGGCCATCGCCAGACCACAGGTCGGCATCGCAACACAGGCCATGGCGTTTAAACGTAAGGCTGGACGGCGCTCACCAATATCGAGCTGATAGTGCTCAACCAGTTTTTCAATGACCGGTTTTTGTGTCGGGCTGATATTGGCAATAATCAGATTCTGGTTACAGGTCATGCGAAACTCACCGGTATGGATCCTGGCGATTTCCCGCAGTGCGGTGCGTAATTGCAGCGATTCGCTATCGACAATTCGGCCGCTGTATATATATAAAGTCAGGTGCCACTGACCATCCTCACCCTGGATCCAGCCAAACCGATCGCCCTTACGTAATAGTTCAAAAGGTTTGGCAGCGGACATTGCCGCACCGTGATATTCGGCGAATTTTTCGTTAAACCAATCGATACCATGATCATCGATGGTGTATTTAAAACGGGCATGGGCTCTGTTGCTGCGATCGCCAAAATCACGCTGAATAGCGGCAATGGCTTCACAGGCTTCGACGATTTTAGTTTTGGGCACAAACCCGGCCATGGTGGCTAAACGCGGAAAGGTGGCGGTTTCACCATAAGTCATGCCCATACCACCACCTACCGCAACGTTGAAGCCAACTAATTCATCGTTTTCGATAATGGCGATTAAGGCAATATCATTGGCCAGCACATCACAATCGTTTTCCGGCGGAATGGCGATGGCGATTTTAAATTTACGCGGTAAATAGCGCTCACCATAAAAAGGCTCTTCCGGTTTCCCCGGTTGATAGACAGATTGGCCGCCCAGCCAGATTTCGGCATAGGCACCGGACTGCCAGCACAAATGATCGCTGATCGCTTTCGAGATCTGATGGACTTCGGTATGCACTGACGACTGATGCGGATTAACGTTGGTCACCACATTGCGGTTAACGTCACCACAGGCACCTTTGGTATCCAACTCAACCGCGTTGACTTGTTGCATCAATGTGCGCAGATCTTTTTTCAGGACTTCGTGATACTGAAACGTCTGCCGGGTAGTTATCCGCAAAGTGTTATTGGCACAATCATCAGCAATGGCATCGAGGCTCAGCCATTGTTTTGGCGTGACCACACCGCCAGGAATACGCAAACGCACCATAAACGAATAGAGTGGTTCAAGCTTTTGCCGGCGTCGTTCATCGCGCAGATCGCGGTGATCCTGCATATAGCTGCCATGAAATTTGGTCAGCTTGTTATCGTCTTCGTTAATCGCACCGGTAACCAGATCATCCAGCCCTTCGGCAATCGTGCCTCGCAGGTAACGACTATCCAGTTTTAATTGTTCGGCTTCGGGTAATTTGCTAGTCATCAGTACACATCACGTTGGTAGCGTTTATCACGCGTCAGTTGACGCAGATATTCTGTCGCATCATCACGACTTTTTTGTCCGTGCTCACTAATAATATCGAGCAAAGCTTCATTTACATCCGGGGCCATATTGTCGGCGTCACCACAAACGTAAATCATGGCACCGTCCTGCAACCAATTCCAGATTTCGATGGATTTTTCCCGGATGCGGTGCTGTACGTAAATTTTTTCGGTTTGATCCCGGGAGAATGCCACGTCCAGATGTGTTAACAAGCCCGATTTACGCCAGCTAAGCCATTCTGTCTGATACAGAAAGTCAGTTAAAAAATGCTGGTCGCCAAAAAACAACCAGTTTGGCCCCCGAGCGCCCCGTTCTTCTCGCTCCTGCATAAAACTTCTGAAGGGTGCCACACCGGTGCCGGGGCCGATCATGATAATCGGCGTATCGTCATCTTCAGGCAGTTTAAAGTTTTTATTGGTATCGATATACACCGGAATGGTGGCATCTTCTGCCAGGCGATCCGCCAGCCAGCTGGAAGCAACACCGGCCCGTTCGCGGTTGTGTGCGTTATAGCGCACCGTTGCCACGGTAATATGCACTTCTTCATCGACGGCAGCCTGACTGGAAGCAATCGAATACAGGCGTGGCGGTAGTTTTCGCAGCAGTTTGATAAAGCCGTTGGCATCGATATCCGGCAGGGGATAGCTTTCCACCAGATCGAGGACATCACGGCTACGGATCCAGTCGGTCACTTCCGCTTTGTTCTCCATCAGTTTAGCCAGCTCATCGGATTGCGTCAGTTCAGCCCATTTTTCAACCAGAGGCCTGGTCAATACGGTGATTTCCCGGTGATGCATCAAGGCATTGGTTAATGTCCCGGACTGCTCATCCAGATCCACCATCGTTTCCGCATCAAAGCCCAGAGCGTCTATCAGCATACTGACTAACAGCGCATCATTTTGAGGATAGATGCCTAACACATCCCCCGGCTGATAATGCAATCCGGAACCTTCCAGGGAAATTTCAATATGCCGGACTTGCTTACTGGAGCCACGGCCACTCAGTAGCTGATTTTCCAGCAACGGTGCCGGAAACGGATGTTTGCGATCATATTTAACGTCAGCTGACGATTGCGACATGGTTGCCGAGGCAGATGGCGGCGCCATACTGGCTTGCATTGAGCTGGTCAGCGTCTCTACAAAATCCGTGATCCATTTGTCTGCCAGGTCATCGTAATCGACATCACAGTCAACCCGGGGAGTCAGTGCGGTGGCCCCGAGTTTTTGCAATCGCGCATCAAAGTCTTTACCGGTCTGACAGAAATACTCGTAACTGGAATCTCCCAGGGACAGCACACTGTACTGCAGTCCTTTTAATCCCGGTGCTTTGCGGCTATCAAGAAATTCATATAAATCAATCGCATTATCGGGCGGTTCACCCTCACCATGGGTCGAGGTTAATATCGCTAAAAATTGTTCATTTTTCAGTTCTCTGGGCTTGTAGGCAGCCATGTCCAGAAGTTGGACATCAACGCCACTGGCTTTCGCTTTTTCGGCGAGCTGACCGGCCACCGCTTCGGTATTGCCGGTTTGTGAACCATAGAGAATGGTTAATTTGATGGTTTGCTCAGAGACTGCGGGGGCTGTCTCAGCAACAATCTCGCCATTTTGGGCGGCACGGTAGCCCGCTAAATAGCCCGATAACCAATCCACCTGCCAGCCTTCCATACCCTGAAGCAGCGTTTGCAGCTGTTGTAATTGTTCATCTGTTAATGGTGCGTTTGGCAACCTGATATTCATGGTATCGGGAGATCTCTAAGATTATTGGTTTAAGCTCTACGTAAAATAACAAAAACCATATATAAATAGAAAATATATTTATTGATTTTTATATAAAAAAACAGAATATATGGGTTTATTTAACTGTTATTAAAGGCTACAAGTTATTTTGCAAAATAGCGTGAAAAGTTGGATGTCAGCACTTAAAACTCACTACGCATAACTTAAGATTTAGTACGATGTAATGAAAATCGATCCTTTAACAAATTTTGCGTGTGCATTCAGTCCATTTCGATGTATGTGTCAAAGATTACAGATCGAAATAAATAATGAAGCGTGTTGCGCTTTATTCATAATATCCGTCGTATTTACAATTCCGACCTCGAAGAAATTACCAATACTGCTCGTCACGCTATTGGCATTGTCCTGGTGCTGATTGCATGCCACTTATGATCGCACATACGATGAGACCAGGCGAGGCCTTATTGATTGTCGGTGACAGTGTGTTTTGTGCACCGATGATACTGTTCTATTTTTGCTCTATGTTTTATCACGCGTTATCGCTTGGCAAGGTTAAACGGGTTTTTCGGGGTGCTGAACACTCGGCTATTTATCATGGGTCTATTGAACGGGACTTGTGGCTGGTCACTTTTGGTATTTTCTGGGTTGAGGCAGTCGTTGGCGTCGTGTTTTTTGTAACCGGTTCTCGGTTGCAATATGGTCCTTTTATCTGACATTTATTGGTTATTGTCGCCACCATTTGTCATTTTTTGCTGTGCTTTGGTATGCCGGTTAAGTATTTGCTAACTATCGCTTTAGGCTAAATAAATGGCTAACTTTTCGTGAGTATTCATGCCAAACTCACTCGTAACGTAATATCGTTTAACCAAACTGTTTTGGGAGAAAAGCTTTATGCGCATTTTTGCATTGCCGATGCTGATGCTTCTTTTTGTCAGCGCTGCAGCGGTAGCGATCGAGGAGGCGGATTATCCTCATCCGGTTATAGCGTTCACGTTCGACAGCCAGCAACAAACGCTGGCGATGAAATATATGGATGTGCAGCCAGAAGGGAAAAGCAAAGGTGTGGTGATGTTGCTGCATGGTAAAAATTTTACCGGGGCTTATTGGCATCAGACTATCGATTTTCTTGTTGGCGAAGGCTATCGGGTGGTAGTGCCGGATCAGGTGGGGTTCGGTCTATCCACTTTGCCTGAGCATTATCAGTTTACTTTTGCCCAACTGGCAGCCAATAGCAAAGCGCTGCTGGAACATCTTGATATTGATAAAGTGACAGTGATGGGTCATTCCATGGGCGGTATGCTGGCGACGCGTTTTGCTTTGCAATATCCCGATGATGTCCGGCAGCTTTTGTTGTTGAACCCAATTGGTCTTGAAGATTGGCGGGCGATGGGTGTGCCATATGTGTCTATCGATAAGCTCTATAATAGTGAGCGAAATAAAAATTTTGGTGATATCAAAATATATCAACAGGCCAGTTATTACGATAGCCGGTGGAACAATGATTATGCCCGCTGGGCGCAGTTACTGGCAGACAGTTATCAGGGCGATCAAGGCGATCGTTTTGCATGGAATATGGCGTTAACCTCAGATATGGTGATGTCGCAGCCGGTGGTTTATGAGTTTGATCAACTCAAGGTGCCGACCACATTGTTGATTGGTACCCGGGATCGCACGGCGATTGGCCGCAATCTTGTGGATGATGAAACGGCGCAGAAAATGGGTGATTACACCCAATTGGGTAAAACAGCGGCAAAGCGCATTCCCGATGCCCATCTGATAGAGTTTGATGATGTCGGCCATTTGCCGCACATCGAAGCCCCGGAACGCTATTTAAAAGCACTTAAAACGGCACTTAACCACGCTCAATAAAACCACAAAATATTTTAAAGCTTGTCGGATGATCACAGATGACGGCGATAATGCTTTAACCGCTAAGTGAGGGATACCTGTTTTGGAAGACAACGTTATAGATGTGCGCGATCTGAGTAAGGTCTATCCATCCGGATTTCACGCGTTAAAACAGGTCAATTTGCAAATCAAACGCGGTGAAATATTTGCCCTGTTAGGTCCTAATGGCGCGGGCAAAACCACACTTATCAGCATTATTTGTGGCCTCGTCAATGTCGGCGAAGGACAGGTATTGGTCGGCGGTTATGATGTGGTCAAACAGTATCGGCAAGCACGTAATCAAATTGGTCTGGTGCCGCAAGAGTTGGCGATTGATGTCTTTGCTTTTGTTTGGAATACCATGGTGTTCAGCCGCGGTCTGTTTGGTAAACCTCGGGATGATGCCTATCTGGAAGAGATATTAAAGGCATTGTCGCTGTGGGATAAACGCCACGCCAAAATTCAATTTTTGTCCGGTGGTATGAAACGCCGGGTGTTGATTGCCAAGGCGTTGGCGCATGAGCCGGAAATATTGTTCCTTGATGAACCGACCGCTGGTGTCGATGTGGAATTGCGCCGGGATATGTGGCGACTGGTGGAAAAGTTACGGCAACGCGGCACGACGATTATTCTCACCACCCATTACATTGAAGAAGCCGAGGAAATTGCTGATCGGATTGGCATCATCAATCGGGGCGAGATTCTATTGGTGGATAATAAGCGGGATTTGATGAAAAAGCTGGGCCGCAAGCAGCTTATTTTGCAGTTACAATCTCCCGTAACCG
>DASSWO010000011.1:0-6363 GCA_035704795.1 Methylophaga sp.
AGTTAAAAGTATTTTTTTTATAAAAAAAATAAACAAAAAGGCACAGCATATGAAAGCGCAATCATCAGCAAAAAATATAAGTGATAAAGATGCTATAAGCTTATTAAAGAAAGACCATAGGGATATGGGGAATGCATTTAAAAAATTTGAAAAACTGGGTGAGAAAAAAATAGCTGAAAAAAAGCGTCTGGCCGATAAAATTGGGGATGATCTTTTAAAGCATATGGCCATTGAGGAAAAGATATTTTATCCAACAGTAAAAAAGGCCATTAAATCAGTTGAAGATGTTGTCAATGAAGGCGTAGTCGAGCATGCTGCGGCAAAAGTATTGATTAAAGAACTAAAAGGTATGAAAGGTGATGAGGATTTGTTTGAAAGCAAAATGCATGTATTAGAAGAGCAAATATCACATCATGTAGAGGAAGAAGAAAAAGAAATGTTCCCTAAAGTAGAAAAATCATCAATTGATTTAGAAGCATTAGGTCAGAAATTGGCTGAGCGTAAAGCAAAACTTTAATTTCTCACGAACACCCTTTTTCCTAATAGCGAGGTTTATATGCCTACCAAAAATTTCATAGCTGATGAACAGGCCAAACAAACTGATGCCGTTGTTCGCGATATTCCCCATAACAGTAATAAAGCGTTGGAGCATGGTAAGAAAAATGCTCTCTCACCCCCTCAGGGTGTCACCGCAAAACCTGCTTCGATGGCGGTGACCACCAGCACGCTGTCAGAAATAAATCATTCTGAAAAAACGGGACAGCCTGCCACCGAAGGTCATAATGAAACCATCGGGCCGCTGGAAATTAATCGTGCTGACGCTGGAGGGCAGCGATTAACCACGAATCAGGGCGTGCCGGTTAGTGATAATCAAAATTCTTTAAAAGCAGGCTTACGCGGTCCGGCGTTATTAGAAGATTTTATATTGCGTGAAAAGATCACCCATTTTGATCATGAACGCATACCGGAACGGGTTGTTCATGCACGGGGCTCAGCTGCACATGGCTATTTTGAAGCCTATAACGAACTCAGTGAATTTACTCGCGCGTCACTGTTTTCTGAAAAAGGCAAAATTACGCCGGTGTTTACCCGTTTTTCAACGGTCGCCGGTGAGCGTGGTTCGGTCGACACTGCCCGCGATATTCGCGGCTTTGCCGTTAAATTTTATACCGACGAAGGTAATTGGGATTTAGTCGGTAACAATATCCCGGTGTTTTTTATTCAGGATGCGATGAAGTTTCCGGATCTCGTCCATGCAGTTAAACCTGAGCCGCATAATGGCATCCCGCAGGCGGGTTCGGCGCATGATACTTTCTGGGATTTTGTGTCACTGATGCCCGAGTCAACTCATACCTTAATGTGGGCGATGTCGGATCGCGGTATCCCCAGAAGTTACCGGATGATGCAGGGCTTTGGTGTGCATACTTTTCGGCTGGTCAATGATCAGGGCGTGTCACATTTTGTGAAATTTCACTGGCAACCGATGTTGGGTACGCATTCTCTGGTCTGGGATGAAGCCGTCAAAATCCAGGGTGCGGATAATGATTTTCATCGCCGGGATTTATGGGATGCGATTGAATCAGGTGAATACCCTGAATGGGAGCTGGGCCTGCAAATCTTTACTGAAGAACAGGCCGAAGGATTCAGCTTTGATGTACTTGATGCCACCAAGATTGTCCCGGAAGAATTAGTACCAATTACGCCGGTGGGTAAAATGGTGCTGAATCGTAATCCGGATAATTTCTTCGCTGAGACCGAACAAGTTGCTTTTTGTACCGCACATGTGGTGCCCGGCATCGATTTCAGCAATGATCCGCTGCTGGCAGGGCGTATTCATTCTTATGTTGATACTCAGATTTCGCGATTGGGTGGACCTAATTTTCACGAGATCCCGATTAACGCGCCGATTGTACCTTTACATAATAATCAGCGTGATGGCATCCACAGGCAAACCATTCACCGTGGCAAAGTCGCTTATGAGCCTAATTCGCTTGGGGGCGGTTGTCCCTTCCAAACCGGTGACATGGGATTTATGAGTTTTCCGGAGGAAGTTAGTGGTGACAAAGTGCGTGGCAAACCGGAAAAATTTGCTGATCATTACACACAGGCCACCTTATTCTGGGAAAGCCAGACAGATTGGGAACAGATGCATATTATCGGTGGCTTTCGCTTTGAATTATCCAAAGTCACCGTGCCGGCCATTCGCGAGCGAATGCTATCATCGTTAGTTAATGTGTCTGAAAAATTAGCTGCTGAAGTTGCTAAAGGTCTGGGAATGAAAGTGCCTGAAGCGATGCCAAAAGCATTGACCGAAGCGGTGCAGCCAGAAGTCACTCAATCACCGGCTTTATCTTTAACCGCGCGGCCCGGTGAAAAAGGCATTCGAAGTCGTAAAATTGCTATTTTGGTCGCTGATGGCGTTATAGGTAAGACGATTCAGGCCATGCAAACGATGCTGAAAGAGGCTGGCGCTATAGTAATATTGATTGGGCCGGTACTGGGTAAGATTAAAACCACTGATGGTAAAACATTGGAAGCAATGGCCACACTGGAAAATTCGCCTGGTGTTCTATTTGATGCCGTCATTTTGCCGGATGGCGAAAAAGGTGTTGAGGCGATTGCCGCGGCAGGACCCAGTATGGAGTTTATCGCTCATCAATATCTTCATGGCAAACCGATGCTGGCAATTGGCGCAGGTGAGCAGCTTTTTGACAGTGCTGAGAGTTTGATCCACGTTTCAGCAATCAAAGCGTCTGAGGGTATCTTATTGGCAACGACTGATAACATTGATTATGCGGGTAAACTGTTTATTGAAGCACTTACTAAACATCGTCACCCAATACGTTGAAACGGATAAAAATCGGCTGGTGGCAAGCATATGCCACCAGCTTTTTTTTGGGCAAAAAAAACCACCTTATTAAAGGTGGTTAATCCCCTGTTTAAACGCCACAGGGGCGAGAGAGACTAAGATGAAGTGTTTTGCTTAGCGAATATTGTTTTGTTGCTGGTGTGTTTGGTAAAAGCTATGAATGTCATTTTCCCAGGTTTGATCGGCCATATTGGGCCAGTTATCTTTATCAAAACCAGGGGCATCTTTCAGTTTTTCTTTGTCGGCATCCAGGATAAAGCGTTTATTTTCAGTATCTAAGGTTAATGCCTGCCATGGCACGGCAAACAGTTTTTCGCCCATACCCAGAAATGAGCCAAACGATAAAACGGCATAACTGACGGATCCGCTATTCATATCAAGCATGAATTCTTTGATATCACCAATATCTTCTTCTTGATGGTTATAAACTTCGTTACCAATTAAGGATCCAACGCTCATCAAACTGGGGCCAATATTAATGCCAGTGTCTCTGTTATCCTTACCGAAATTATCACGACTTTCGTAGTTCATAATTCATCTCACTGTTTTTAATCTACGATTGAGAAATGTGTGCTTTAGGGTCGTAGTCGCCTAAGTTTCAATATAAATCAGGTGATAGCTGATCTCTGTTCGGTGACGCGCAAACATCCCATACAAAATATCTGCATTAACGAAGACCGTTCTGGCAGTGGTGAATTGAATCAAAATAGCGGGTTGGAGGAATTTATATGACTGGCAACGCTGTGGATTTAATGGGCGACTTCATGACAAACGAGGTATGCACACCGGTTACACCCTCAATACGAGTCAGTTTTTGTAATAAAAATTGTTGATAGGCATCCATATCTTTGACGATAACTTTCAACAGATAATCGGCGGCCTGGCCGGTGATTAGATGACACTCCAAAACCTCCGGATACTGTCGGAGTGTGGATTCCAACGCTTCAAAACGTTCCGGTGTGTGTTTATCCATGCTGATGCCGATAAAGGCCATCAGGGTCAGTCCCAATTTTTTAGCATTGAGCAAAGCCACATAGCCATCAATCAAACCATTTTCTTCTAACTGTTTGACGCGGCGTAATGTGGGTGACGGCGATAATTTTATGGCTTCTGCCAGTTCCTGGTTAGAGATACGGCCCTGCTTTTGCAGAATATTGAGGATTTGCTGATCATAACGATCTAGTGCTTCTGTCATGGTCTGCTCCTTAAAAACTTTTTAAAGGTTGATTATTGCGTTATATTATAGATATATAAAATAAAATTCTTCATAAGTTCTATTTTATGCAATATTAGCAATTTAATTCTGCATCGTCCTGTCTATAATATTTCACATGCCTGAAACCGGTGGCATCAGCGCCACAAGCGCGTTGCACAGCAGCGACCAGCACGTTGGCAGAACTGACCCAATGGCGTTGTTAACATCAAAAATAATCCGTTTTTGATAGTGCATCTTGCAACCGGTGTGATCTGACAGAGGTCACCTACAGGCAACTTAAATGTTCAGGAGCTAAAAATGATTGCCGATCCACAACAAAAATATCGTCGCTTCCAGCCTGCTCAATTAGTGGATCGGCAATGGCCTGATAAAGTTATTGAACAGCCACCGATCTGGATGAGCACCGATCTGCGTGATGGCAATCAGGCGTTGATTGATCCGATGTCGGTAGAAACCAAAATCCGTTTTTTTAAAGCGTTAGTGCAAATGGGCTTTAAAGAAATTGAGGTGGGCTTTCCGTCAGCATCAGAAACCGATTTTAATGTGGTGCGTCGGCTGATTGAAGAAAACCTGATCCCCGATGATGTCACTATTGAAGTGTTAACTCAGGCTCGTGAAGATTTGATTGAACGCACCGTCAAATCATTATCAGGCGCGCGACGGGCAATTTTGCATATGTATAACCCGACGGCGCCGGATTTTCGGGAAATTGTTTATCGCACTGATAAAGCGGGTATTCGTAAAATTGCTGAGCAAGGCACACGCTGGGTTAAGCAATATACCGAGCAACATCCGGAAACCGAGTGGGTCTACCAGTACTCGCCAGAGGCCTTTTCATCGACCGAGTTGGATTTCGCCAAAGAAGTGTGTGATGCCGTTTCAGCAATATGGCAGCCAACACCGCAGCATAAAATGATCTTTAATCTGCCGGCCACCGTCGAAATGGCAACGCCCAACACTTACGCCGATCAGATTGAGTGGATGCATCGGCATTTAAATAATCGCGACAGCATTATTTTAAGTGTACATCCTCATAATGATCGCGGTACCGCGGTTGCTGCCGCTGAACTCGCCGTTATGGCGGGCGCTGACCGCGTCGAGGGTTGTTTGTTTGGTAATGGCGAGCGTACCGGTAATGTCTGTCTGGTGACTTTGGCATTAAATTTGTATTCACAGGGCATACATCCGGGATTGGATTTTTCGCAGATTGACGAGGTACGTCAATTGGTAGAATCCTGTACCAATTTGCCAGTGCATCCACGTCATCCCTATGCCGGTGAATTGGTGTTTACCGCTTTTTCTGGTTCTCATCAGGACGCTATTAAAAAAGGCTTTGCCGCGCAAACACCGGACAGTAGGTGGAATATTCCCTATTTGCCGTTAGATCCAGCGGATTTAGGCCGCAGTTACGATGCGGTGGTTCGGGTTAATAGCCAGTCTGGTAAAGGGGGGGTCAGCTTTTTATTGCAACAACAGGCGGGCTTCGAGTTGCCACGTCGCTTGCAAATTGAGTTCAGCAAAATCGTCCAGCAAGTCAGTGACCAAACCAGTAAGGAAATTAATGGCGCGGCTATCTGCCAGTTATTTGATGAAGCTTATTTGCAGGTGAACTCACCGTATCAATATAAATCCAGCAAAGTCAGTGATGATGGTGAAGATGCAGTGACGGCAGAAATTAATTTGCAGCACGCAGATAAACCCATGCGCTTAAACGGCAAAGGTAATGGCCCGGTAGACGCTGCGGCCAGGGCAATTGCTGAGCATTTAGGCAATGCCATTACCGTTGTTGATTATCACGAACATGGCATAGGCTCTGGCAGCGATGCCATGGCGGTGTGCTATGTGGAAATTAAGCTGGGTAATGCCAATTCAATATTTGGTGTTGGCCAGGATAAAAATATTAGCCGCGCAGCGATTAAAGCATTATTGAATGGTGTTAACCGTATGTTAAAAAATGGGTAAAACCGTTACCCCAAAAAACCTAACGATTATCATTTGACCGAGGTTGTTTTATTCGGCTCAACCCTGATGCCAATTTAACATTATACCAAAAGATCATTACTATCAGTTTTTGAAAGAATATGAATGGCGATTTAACAACCGCAACCAAAAGTGTTAATTAAAATAATTTAATCAATGTGTTAGCTGATAATGGGAGCCTTCAGATAAGTTGTTATTCTGCTAATCAGTCTCATTTTTCTGACTGTGGGAGCGCCGCATTCGTTATGAATGTGGCGTTTTGTTTATGTCTGTCGTCAACGTTTGAATCAAGACTGCC
>DASSWO010000013.1:0-5374 GCA_035704795.1 Methylophaga sp.
GTTTTGACAATGCTGAATTTCTCCAGCGCTTCAGATACTTTTGAACGTCGTCTGACACCGGCGGTATCAATCAAAATATAATGCGTATCATCTTTTTCAAACGGAATATAAATACTGTCACGCGTGGTGCCCGGTTCGTCAAAAGCAACCACACGTTCTTCGCCCAGCAGGCGGTTAACCAGGGTTGATTTACCGACATTAGGCCGGCCAACAACGGCCAGACGAATACGGCCATCTTCAATATCGGCAACGGTATCTTCATCAACATCTTTAATGCTTGATGGCAGCGCTTTGACAACGCGGTTTAGCAAACCATCAATACCACGCCCCTGGGATGCGGAAATAACTTCCGGCTCCCCCATGCCCAGTGAATAAAAATCTGCGGCGGCGATTTCTCGTTGTTCACCTTCAGTTTTGTTAATAATCAACATCACCGGTTTGCCAACATTACGCAGCAATTGGGCGATCAGCTCATCTGATGGCGAACGACCATGCCGGCCATCAACCATAAATAAAATCAGATCCGCTTCATCTATCGCCAACTGTGCTTGTTTACGCATCAGCTCAGCCATATTATCGGATTGATCGGTCAAACCACCGGTATCAATCAAGATAAACTCGGCTTCTTCATGACGGACCTGACCATAAATACGGTCTCGCGTCAGACCGGCAAAATCGGCTACCAGCGCATCACGACTACGCGTTAGACGATTAAATAAGGTCGATTTACCAACATTCGGACAGCCAACGAGGGCAACAACTGCTTTCACTTAGGGGGTCTCAATGGCGGTTAAAAGACCGTCGCTGCTTATCACGTACAAAATGCCGTCTTCAACCACAGGTTGGCTGGTAATTGGCACATCATTCAATTCCTGACGGGCCACAAAACGGCCATCAGAGCGGGCAATCCAGTGTAAATAACCTTCCAGGTCGCCGACCACAATGTAATCACCAACAATAGCGGGTGCCGTCACATCACGGCGCAGCAAACGGGTTTGACGCCACAGTGAATCACCACTGCCATCCTGAATGGCCCACACATTACTGTCTTCATCGGTGATATAAACGGCTTCACCACTTGCGACATCAAAGCCGTTTTTCGAGGAGATTTCACGGCTCCAAAGCTGGTTGCCGGTTTCGATGTCAAAGGCCGCTAAATTACCTTGATAAGCTGCAGCGTATACTATGTTATCAACAATTTTCAGATCAGCATCAATATCCACCAGCCGTTCCAGTTCGGTTCTACCGCGCGGTACAGCCACACTTTTTTCCCAAATGACTTTACCATCGGTTAACGATAACGCCACCAGTTTGCCGTTATCGTAGCCTGCCAGTACCCGGTCGCCGACAATCTGTGGTGCACTGACACCACGTAAACTGAGTAATGGCACACTGCGCTGATAATTCCACAGTACTTTACCCTTATCGGCAGACAGACCGGTCACGCGACCATCCGCAGTACGCACGACCACTACATTTTCGTTGGCTTTGGGCGGTGCCAATACTTCGCTGGTTAAACGCTGTCGCCAAAGAATGTCACCGGTTTGGTCATCAAGTGCAATGACCTCGCCTTGTTGTGTACCAATCAAAATTTTACCAGCGCCGCCACCCACGCCAGCAGCCACATTGACATCTAATTCTTGCTGCCAAACACTGCGGCCATTTTTAGCCTGATAACTGCGAACGTCACCCTCAGCATCAACGGTAAAAATGTGATCATTTTGCAGCCATGGCGATAAATCGGCATACACATTTTCTGCGCCATCACCGGTATCTTCCTGCCACAAAATATTGGGCTCAAATTCAGGTACAAATTCAACCAGCGGTTCCGGGGGAGCTTCGTAGGTTTCTTCAACAAATAAATATTCAACAGCGCCACAGCCATTAAGTGAGGCCAGAATCAGCGAGACGAAAAGGCACTTTTTTATGCTCATTGGACCGCCACGTCGTCACGTTTCATTTGCAGTAAACCATATCGTGGGTCATTGCTGCTGATCATATTCAGTGCTGTTTGATAAGCTTCATAAGCTTGTTCGGCAGCGTTCTGCGCAGCATAAATATCACCCTGCAATTCAGCAAATAACGAAGCAAAGCCTTTGGTCTGGGCTTGTTGGGTTAATTGTAGCGCTGCTTCAAAATCTTCAGCATCCATTTTCAGGCGAGCCAGGCGTAAACGCGCTAAGTCTCGCTGCGGTGCAAAATCAGCGTTATCTATTACCCATTGTAATTGCTGCATTGCCGCATCTAAATCATCGTTATTAGCCAGTCGTGTCGCTAACTCGGTAGTTGCAAAAACAGCATAAGGTGTGCCCGAGAATTCAGTTTGTAGCTCACTGACCGTTGATTGCGCCTGTTGCAGATCGCCTTCACTCATGGTGACCAGTGTTTGCTGATATATAACGGCCGCCTGTTCAGCCTGATCCGCCTGATAACTAAACCAGTAACGAGTACCGAAAATGGCAATAATGCCCAGCACGATACCGGCAGCCACGGCCATGCCATTTTCCCGCCACCATTGTTTTATCGCTTCACTTTTCTCTTCATCGGACGCGTAAATATCCATTCTGACTCCTGTTTTGCTTAAGATTTACTAAGCAGATCATCGTAAAAAAATTATGCGCCAATTATACGTGGTTACACGTCGATTGTGGCAAAGCTGTCGGTCAGGGTACGAACGCACCAGGTCAGTGCGATAAAACCTTGTTACGCACCTTTAGTGTGCGTAAATCGCACCAACCCGGCGCCACACATTATCTATACTATTGATTTTATTTGTATTGTCTGAATTGGTGCAATACTTGCTGTTTGAGTAACGTAGCCATACAACAATATAAAAAGGAACCCACCGTGCAAACTTCAACTGATGTGTTATTTATTTTGCTTGGCGCCATTATGGTGCTGGCAATGCATGCCGGCTTTGCATTTCTCGAAGTCGGGACTGTTCGCAGAAAAAATCAGGTCAATGCGCTGGTCAAGATCATTACTGATTTTGGTGTATCGACCATTGCTTATTTTTTTATTGGCTACGGTATCGCTTATGGCCTTAATTTTTTGCAACCGGCGCCCATGCTGGTCGAAAATAATGGCTATGCATTGGTCAAATTTTTCTTCCTGCTAACGTTTGCCGCAGCGATACCGGCCATTGTGTCGGGCGGAATTGCTGAACGCGCCAAATTTTATCCACAACTGATTGCGAGCTTTTTAATTGCCGGTTTTGTTTATCCACTATTTGAAGGTATCAGCTGGAACGGATTGTTTGGCATGCAGGAATGGCTGACCAAGAGCTTTGGTGCGCCGTTCAACGACTTTGCCGGTTCTGTCGTCGTCCATGCCGTCGGTGGTTGGATTGCCCTGGCTGCCGTATTGCACTTAGGACCTCGCCATGATCGTTATGGCAAACGCGGTGAAATATATGCCCATCCACCTTCAAGCATCCCGTTTCTGGCGTTGGGCGCCTGGATCCTGACCGTTGGCTGGTTTGGTTTTAATGTTATGTCTGCGCAGCAAATCGAAGGGATCAGCGGTATTGTTGCCGTTAATTCTTTAATGGCAATGGTTGGCGGTACTTTGGCTGCTTGCTTGATGGGCCGTAATGATCCGGGCTTTGTTCACAATGGACCGTTAGCAGGCCTTGTTGCAGTTTGTGCCGGCTCAAACGTTATGCACCCGCTTGGTGCATTAATGACCGGTCTGAGTGCCGGTGGCTTGTTTGTTTACACCTTCACGCTGGCACAAAACAAATGGAAAATTGATGATGTGCTAGGCGTTTGGCCACTGCATGGTTTATGTGGTGTCTGGGGCGGTATTGCCGCAGGCATTTTTGGACAATTGGCGTTAGGTGGCCTGGGCGGCGTCAGCCTGATTTCGCAGCTCATCGGAACAATAGTCGGCGTCAGCATTGCTTTTGTCGGCGGCTGGATCATTTATGGGCTATTGAAAAAGTTTATGGGTATTCGTTTAACCCAGGAAGAAGAATATGATGGCGCCGATTTAAGTATCCATAAAATCAGTGCTAATCCGGTTAACGATTAATGCTTATCGGGCGTTATCCGCTGGCTGTCAGCGGATAATGCCACCTTTTTGATTATCCAAAAATTCAGTAAAACAGATGAGTTCATCCGCTTCTTGCTCGATTAGATCCAGTTTACGTCGCGCATCATCCAAACGCAGACCACTGCGGTAAACCAGTTTATAAGCCTGACGAATATTGCGGATCTGTAACTCGCTAAAGCCACGCCGTTTCAAACCTTCTACGTTGACACCAATAGGTTCGGCCATGTGACCTGAGACCAACACGTACGGTGGTACATTACGGGAAATCACACTACCCATCGCACTAAAGGCATGCCTCCCCAATTGGTTAAACTGACTGACCAGCGTAAAGCCACCCAGGATTACATAATTATCGACAATTACATGTCCCGCCAGCGAGGCATTGTTGGCAAAGATGTTGTCATCACCGATGATGCAGTCATGGGCAATATGTACATAAGCCATGATCCAATTGTTATGACCGATTTTGGTGATACCGCCACCTTGCGACGTGCCACGATTAACAGTGACAGACTCACGAAAAACATTATCGTTGCCAATTTCCAGCAGCGTCGCTTCACCACCGTATTTTTTATCTTGTGGCTCAGCACCAATCGATGCAAACTGAAAAAAACGGTTGTTTTTACCAATTTTACTAGGGCCTTCAATCACTACATGTGAGGCGATCTCACAACCGGCAGCAATCTCGACATCCGGCCCAATGACGCTGTAAGGACCGACTTTAACATCTGCTGCCAATTTGGCTTTGGCGTCAATTATGGCGGTTGGATGTATCACGATGGCATTTCTTGATTAACACACATAATGTCAGCACTGACCACAACCTCACCGTCAACAGTGGCTTCACCGCTGAACTTCCACAAATTACGTTTATTTTTAATCAGTTTGACTTCCAAACGTAACTGATCGCCCGGCTCGACCGGTTTCTTAAAGCGGGCATTATCAATACCCGCCAAGTAATAGAGGGCTTCATCGGAACGAATATGATCAGCTGTTTTAAAGGCCAGTAAACCGGTCGCCTGGGCCAAGGCTTCGAGAATTAATACGCCGGGCATAATGACTCTTTGGGGAAAATGACCGGTAAATTGTGGTTCATTAAAGGTAATATTTTTGATGCCAACCAGATATTCACCAGGGATAAATTCAACAACCCGGTCGATCAGCAAAAAAGGATAGCGATGCGGCAGCAGGCGCTGAATTTCATGTATATCAATGGTATTCAATCTGGTTTCCTTACATCTTTAGCGGTGTCACACTCGCGTAATATTACTGGCAGAGGGTCAAACGGTAAAGCCTGAACGCTCAGGTTCTGTTATCAGCC
>DASSWO010000033.1:0-9074 GCA_035704795.1 Methylophaga sp.
TTCTTACGTAGAGCAACGTGTTTACAGCGATGGTTTAAGCTCTGTATCAATTTTTATCGAACGCATTAAAGCCCGCCATAATCATCTGCGTGGTGTATCGCATATGGGGGCAGTGAATGCTTTTGGTACCATTACGCATTCACATTTTGTCACTGTGGTTGGTGAGGTGCCTGCAATCACCGTTGAAAAAATTGGTGCGGGTATTGAATTTAATTTGGCCGGAACGCCATGATTTTGCAAAAGGCTACCGTGATAGCAATTGAATCCGATCGCATCTGGGTTGAAGCGGAGCGTCAATCCACCTGTGGCAGTTGTCAGGTGAGACAAGGATGTGGCACCGGACTGTTGGCTAAACATGTCGGCAAACGTTTTAATCGTATTGCTGTCCCAAACAACAAGCCTGTGACGATCGGTGAGCTGGTCACGGTAGCAATCCCTGAAGATGCCCTGCTATATGGCGCTTTTTTGATGTATCTGCTGCCATTAATGGCCATGTTTGTTGGTGCCGGGCTTGCTCGTTGGCTCGCTTGGCCGGAATCAATACAAATAATTGCTGGTTTATCAGCTTTATTGGCAGGGTTTTTCTGGGTGGCATCGCGGTTAAAACGAAAAAACGTGGTAATACCAACTCAAATAATAGAGGAAAAGATATGACACAAACCAAGACGTGGGCGGTTATTACGCTGGCAATGACATGGTTACTGATGAGTATGACAGTACAGGCACGCGGCGGATTGCCTGACTTCACCGAACTGGTTGAAAAGAACGCTGATGCAGTTGTAAATATAAGTACGATAACGAATAAAGATGAACTGGCTCAACAAGTGCCTCAGGGCATGCCACAAATGCCGCCGGGAATGGAGTTTCCAGAAGGCACACCTTTCGATGATTTTTTCAAACGTTTTTTTGGGCAACCTGGCCAACCGCAACCACAACCTAACTCGCTTGGTTCTGGTTTTGTTTTGTCTGAAGATGGCTACATTCTGACCAATCACCACGTTATCAAAGACGCTGATGAAATTATTGTTCGGTTCAGTGATCGTACAGAATTAACAGCTAAGTTGTTGGGTAGTGATGAACGTAGTGACGTAGCTTTGCTAAAAGTTGATGCCAGTGGTTTGGATCTTAAAGCCGTTAAATTAGGTGATTCTGAAGACCTTAAAGTGGGTGAGTGGGTGTTGGCTATAGGTTCACCATTTGGTTTTGATTATTCAGCAACAGCCGGTATTGTGAGTGCCTTAGGCAGAAGTTTACCAAGTGATAGTTATGTGCCCTTTATTCAGACGGATGTGGCCATTAATCCAGGTAACTCAGGAGGACCGTTATTTAATCTGGATGGCGAAGTTATCGGCATTAACTCTCAAATTTATAGCCGAACAGGTGGTTTTATGGGGGTTTCGTTTGCAATCCCAATGAACGTCGTTATGAATGTCGTGGAGCAGATCAAAGATCAGGGTTACGTCAGTCGCGGTTGGCTGGGTGTTGTAATTCAAGATGTGACACGTGATTTGGCAGAATCTTTTGGTTTAGATAAACCTCACGGTGCATTGGTATCTCGGGTCGTTGACCAGAGCCCTGCGGCTAAAGCCGGTTTTCAACCCGGAGACATTATTTTAGAATTTAACGGTGAAAAAGTGAATTTTTCTTCCGATCTGCCGCCAATGGTGGGCAGTACTACTGTCGGTGAATCAGTACCCGTTAAAATTATGCGTAAAAATAGCCCTGAAACATTGACCGTTAAACTCGAAGAATTACCCGAAGATGAAGCTGTCGCGAGTGGTCAAAGTGCTTTTCCAAATGGTCGTTATGAATCAGAACGACTGTCAGTTGAAGTAGTTGATTTAACGCCTCAACAACGTGAAGAAACCGGCGTTGAAAGTGGTGGTGTTATGGTGATGAAAATTGAGTCTGGTCCTGTTGCCCGTGCGGGTATCAATCCAACAGATGTTATCTTAAGTCTCAATAACGAGCAGATCACCAGCGGCAAACAATTCGTTGAAATCGCTGAAAATCTGCCGGCTGGCAAACCAATTCCGGTTCTTGTCCAGCGTGGCGGTGCTGCGCAATTTTTGGCTTTAACAATTGAAGAGGAATAGAAGTCTGATGCGTTAATAGGTTTTAGGCGGGACAGTTTATTGTTTTTGCCGTAAAATCTTAATGTTAGACCCATCCAAATCGGTCGGTCACTTTGTGTGCCGGCCGATTTTTTTAGTTAAGGTGCTTAGACGTTTTTATGGATCACATCCGTAACTTTTCAATTATTGCCCATATCGATCATGGTAAATCGACCATTGCCGACCGCTTTATCCAAATTTGTGGCGGTCTTACTGCGCGTGAAATGTCACAGCAAGTGCTTGACTCCATGGATATCGAGAAAGAACGCGGCATTACCATTAAAGCGCAGAGCGTCTCGCTTGATTATAAAGCGCGCAATGGTGAAACCTACCATCTGAACTTTATCGACACGCCTGGTCACGTCGATTTTTCTTATGAAGTTTCCCGATCTTTGGCTGCCTGTGAAGGGGCTTTGCTGGTGGTCGATGCGGCGCAAGGCGTTGAAGCGCAAAGTGTCGCCAACTGTTATACAGCGATTGATTTGGGGCTGGAAGTGTTACCAGTACTTAACAAAATCGATTTGTCATCTGCAGAGCCCGAACGGGTTGCCCAGGAAATTGAAGATATTATCGGTGTAGATGCTCTGGATGCCGTGCGTTGTAGTGCTAAAACCGGTTTGGGTATTGAAGATTTGTTGGAAGAGTTGGTCAAACGTATACCGCCGCCAAAAGGCGATCCCAATGGTCCGTTACAAGCTTTAATCATTGATTCGTGGTTTGACAGTTATGTCGGTGTCATCTCATTGGTGCGCATCAAACAAGGCAAACTGAAAACCAAAGACAAAATCAAAGTGATGTCGACTGGACAGGAGTACCAAGTCGATGAAGTAGGTGTCTTTACGCCAAAACGTAGCAAACGCAGTGAACTGAAGTGTGGTGAAGTGGGGTATGTGATTTCCGGCGTTAAGGAAATTGACGGTGCGCCGGTTGGTGATACGCTGACGACTGCCCGTGACGGTTCCGATAAAATGTTGCCAGGCTTCAAAGAAGTAACACCACAGGTGTATGCCGCATTATTTCCGGTTAGCAGCGATGATTATGAAACCTTTCGTGATGCATTGGGCAAACTTCGATTAAATGATGCTTCACTACATTTCGAACCGGAAAACTCTCAGGCATTAGGGTTTGGTTTCCGCTGCGGTTTCCTCGGTTTGTTACATATGGAGATCATTCAGGAACGCCTCGAACGTGAATACGATCTCGATTTAATTACCACAGCCCCCACCGTTGTGTTTCAGGTAGCGACGAAAAAGGGCGAAATCGTCAAAATAGAAAACCCGTCATCGTTACCTGATCCGGGATCTATTGATGAAATTCGCGAACCGATTGTTGCTGCCGATATTTTGGTACCACAAGAACATCTGGGTGCCGTCATAACCTTGTGTGTAGAAAAGCGCGGTGTGCAAAAATCTATGCAATACATGGGTAAACAAGTGGCGCTTAGTTACGAACTGCCGATGAATGAGGTAGTTATTGATTTCTTTGACCGGATTAAGTCGGTCAGCCGGGGTTATGCATCACTGGATTATCATTTTATCCGATTTCAACCGGCTGATTTGGTAAAGCTTGATATTTTGATTAACGGTGAAAAAGTCGATGCACTGGCACTGGTTGTGCATCGCGCTGACAGTGTGTCACGAGGCCGATTACTGGTTGAAAAAATGCAAGAGCTGATACCGAGACAGATGTTTGATATCGCCATTCAGGCAGCGATTGGTGGTCACATTATTGCCCGCTCCACGGTCAAAGCCATGCGCAAAAATGTCCTTGCCAAATGTTATGGCGGTGACGTATCACGTAAACGTAAATTGCTTGAAAAGCAAAAAGCCGGTAAAAAACGAATGAAGTCTGTCGGTAAGGTTGATGTGCCGCAGGAAGCATTCTTGGCTGTATTACAGTTATCCAAGAAGTCGTAAAAAAAGGAGATTGAGTGTGAGCTTTCCGGCAATAATGGTGTTATTGGTGACCGTGACCGGCCTCATTTGGCTGGTAGATCGACTATTCTGGGCAAAACATCGCAGCGCTGACAGTAAAGAACCGGTTGTGGTCGAGTATGCCCGGTCATTTTTTCCGATTATTTTACTGGTACTGGTCATTCGCTCATTCATTGCAGAGCCATTTCGTATTCCATCTGCGTCGATGTTGCCGACATTACATATTGGCGATTTCATTTTGGTCAATAAGTTTTCCTACGGCATACGATTACCCGTTATTAATAGCAAAATTCTTGATGTTGGGGCGCCAGAGCGTGGTGATGTTGCTGTTTTTCGTTATCCACAACAGCCAGAGATTGATTACATTAAACGGGTCGTAGGTTTACCCGGTGACAGAATTGGCTATTTTGATAAAACGTTGTATATCAATGGTGAACCGGCTGAGCAGAAAGCTATTGATGAAAGCACCCTGAATAACATGCAATTAAGCGCTAACAGTGAAGTGTTCTACGAATATTTTGATAGCGATAAACACATGATTGCGATCAATACCAGCCGGCCCGGTGCGGAAGGCGAAATGGTGGTGCCGGAAGGTCATTATTTTGTTATGGGCGATAATCGCGATAATAGTAATGACAGCCGCGTTTGGGGACCGGTGCCGGAAAGCCATTTAGTGGGCAAAGCGTTTATGATATGGATGAGTTGGGATTGGCAGGCCGGGGGCATTGTTTGGTCGCGCCTTGGGCAAAGTATTGACTGAGGGTATATAAATGAAAAAACAGCAGGGTATGACCTTAATTGGTTGGGTGTTTGTGCTGGCCATCATTGGTTTTTTTGCGACGTTGACCATGCGGCTGCTACCGATGTATCAGGAATACTATGGTGTTTTGCAAATCATGGATTCTATGGAAACGGAAATCAAAAACAATCAATTAACAAAACAACAAGTCATGACCTTGCTGAGCCGACGTTTTGATACCGGTTATATTTTTAGTGTCAAACCAGAAAACATTGAATTAGGTCGCGGTAAAAGTGGCGCCTATGTCACTCGTATTAAAATTGATTATGAAGTGCGTAAGCCATTTATCGCACAAATTGATTTGGTTGGTCATTTTGTTAAAGAAATTGATGTCGAGCCCCAATCCCGAGAGATACGATGATCAGCAGCAAGCAACAGCAGCTGTGTCAAAAACTGCAGGTTAATTTTCAGGATCCGGCATTATTACAACAGGCCTTAACCCATCGTAGTGCCGATCCGAAAAATAATGAACGTCTGGAATTTTTAGGAGATGCCATTCTCAGTCTGGTCATAGCCGAGGCCTTGTTCATGCGTTTCCCACAGGTGAAAGAAGGCAAATTAAGTCGTCTGCGTGCTTCTTTGGTTCGTGGTGAAACACTGGCAGAATTAGGCCGGGAGTTGAATCTTGGCGAAGTACTGGTACTCGGCCCCGGTGAGTTAAAAAGCGGCGGTTTCCGCCGTGAATCGATTTTAGCTGATGCCGTCGAAGCAATATTTGGCGCCGTTTATCTGGATTGCGGTTATCAGGCGGCAAGGCAGCTGATTATGCATCTTTATGACGAGCGGTTGCTTAGCATTGATGTTAGTGAAGCGGTTAAAGATCCCAAAACCCGTTTACAAGAATTATTACAAAGCCGGAAACTACCGTTGCCAATATATATCGTAAAAGAACTTAAGTCTGACCAGCCACAGCCAGTGTTTGAAGCCTCTTGTCAGGTTTCCTTGCTTGATAAACTGGTCATCGCGCAAGGCAGTAGCCACCGTAAAGCTGAAAAACGTGCGGCAGAACGTGCCCTGACTTTGATAGAAGGCAGTTTATGAGCGACGCCCCTTTTCGTAGTGGTTACATCGCCGTAATCGGCCGGCCCAATGTCGGTAAATCAACATTAATCAACCGTATTCTCGGCCAGAAATTGTGTATTACTTCGCGGCGGCCACAAACTACACGACACCGAATTCTTGGCATAAAAACCACTGATGACGCGCAATTAATTTATGTCGATACGCCGGGCCTGCACAGCGATGGCAAAAAAGCTATGAATCGCTATTTGAACCGGACCGCTGCGGCGTCAATTGAAGATGTTGACGTTATCGCTTTTGTCGTTGATGGCCAAAGCTGGACGGAAGAAGATCAGCGGGTATTAAACCGCATTGAAAAAGATGCTAAAGCACCGGTAGTGCTGGTGTTAAACAAAATTGACAAACTGGCCGACAAAGCCACGTTACTGCCGAAAATTGAACAGTTAGCCGCCCAATACAAATTTGCCGATGTGGTGCCGATTTCTGCCCGTAAAGGCGTAAATATCGAAACACTTGAAACCACGTTATCGGCTTTATTACCGGCTGGTGAACTGATTTATGATGCAGAGCAGCTGACCGATCGCAGTTCACGGTTTTTGGCGGCTGAAATGGTCCGAGAAAAACTATTCCGTCACCTCGGCCAGGAATTACCGTATTCATTGACCGTTGAAATTGAACAATTCCTTGAAGAAGGCAATTTGTATCGTATCAGCGCCGTTATTTATGTCGAGCGCAGTGGTCAGAAATCTATCGTCATCGGCAAAAAAGGCGAATTGCTTAAGCAGGTTGGTCAAGATGCCCGTGAAGATATGGAAAAATTGTTTGGTTGCAAAATCTTTTTGCAATTATGGGTCAAAGTTCGTGAAGGTTGGTCTGACAATGAACGCGTGTTACGCAATTTGGGTTACAACGACGATTTGTAACAGCCGCCGATGGCGTTAACTCAGGCCTATGTGCTGCATCAAAGACCGTATCGGGAAACCAGCTTGTTATTAGACGTTTTTACCGAACAAGCGGGCCGCCTGAGTTTAGTTGCCCGGGGCGTGCGTCAACAAAAACGCCGGCAAAATAATCCCTTTCAGTTATTTCAACCGCTTTGGCTAAGTTGGTTTGGTCGCGGCGAACTGGCGACTTTGGCGCAGGTCGAAACCACGCAGCCTGCATTTATGTTGCGCGGTGCATCCGCTTTATGTGGTTTATACGTTAATGAATTGCTGGTCAGATTGTTAGCTAGCCAACATCCTGAGCCCGCGGTATTTGCACTTTACCAGCAGACGTTAGCGCGATTATCGGATGCCGGTGAGATAGAAGTCAGTTTACGTTTGTTTGAACAGCAATTATTGGATGCGCTGGGTTATGGCCTGGATTTGCAACATGATGCTTATGGCACTGCCATCGAAGCTTTAGTTTATTACCGGTATCAACCAGATCAGGGACTTATCCCGGTCATCGGTCAGATAACTAACGATCTGATTCAAGGCCGGAGCTTGCAGCAATTGCAACAGGCGCAGGATTTTGATATGCAGGCCCTGGCAGAAATCAAACAGCTAATGCGAACAGTGTTAAATTATTATTTAGACGGCAAGCCGCTGAAAAGCCGGGCATTGTTTGCTGAAATGCAGCGGTATGCCACGCCAGCCAAAAGCCATGAGGAGTAATATGAGTATTTTTTTGGGTGTTAATATAGATCATGTCGCCACATTACGTCAGGCGCGTGGCACCCGATATCCTGATCCGGTGCAAGCGGCGATTGAAGCAGAGCAAGCAGGTGCCGACAGTATTACCGTCCATTTGCGTGAAGATCGCCGGCATATCCAGGATCGCGATGTCGTGTTGTTGTCCGATATTTTACAAACCAAAATGAATCTGGAAATGGCTGTTACTGAAGACATGCTTGCTATCGCTGAGCATTACCGGCCGGCAGATTGTTGTCTGGTACCGGAACGTCGTGAGGAACTGACGACTGAAGGCGGGCTTGATGTTGTCGGTCAGCAGTCCAAAATGCATGATGCTTGCCAGCGTCTGGCCGAAGCGGGTATTACCGTATCGTTATTTATTGATCCGGATAAAAAACAAATTGATGCTGCACTGGCCTGCGGCGCACCCGTCGTTGAATTACATACCGGTGCTTATGCCGAAGCGACCAGTCAAGCTGCGGTGATGCAAGCGCTGAAAACCATCCGTCAGGCGGCAGAATATGCTCATAAACAGGGTTTGCAGGTTAATGCCGGTCATGGCCTTAACTATCATAATGTACAGCCGATAGCGGCTATTAAAGAGCTTGTTGAACTGAATATTGGTCACGCCATTATCAGTCGTTCGGTCTTTACCGGTTTTCAGGCGGCCGTCCGCGAAATGAAATACTTGATGCTGGAAGCACGCCGCCAATGATCAGCGGTATTGGTACTGATTTGGTTTTTATACCGCGTATTCAGCAAATGCTCGATAAATTTGGTGATAAAGCCGCACAGAAGATTTTAAGTAAGCAAGAATTTACTGATTTTAAACTTGCCAGCCGGCCAGTGGCTTTTTTAGCCAAACGTTTTGCTGCCAAAGAAGCGACTGCGAAAGCTTTTGGCTGCGGTTTCAGCGCCGGACTCAGTTTAAAACACATCAGTGTGGTTAATGATGCGCTGGGTAAACCACAGCTGAATTTCTCAGATAAAGCCACTGAACTGGTTGCACAAAAAGCGATTGTTGCCAGTCATTTGAGCCTCAGTGATGATGGCGATTATGCCAGTGCTTACGTGATTTTAACGGAACGTTGAACATGCCTGATTTTCCAACCATTGAATCGACCATCGGTAACACGCCGTTGGTACGGTTGCAACGACTGCCCGGAGAAACCAGCAACATTATTCTCGGCAAACTGGAAGGAAATAATCCGGCGGGTTCAGTTAAAGATCGACCGGTGGCCAGCATGATCCGCCACGCGCAGGCGCGAGGTGATATTCAACCGGGCGATACACTGATTGAAGCGACCAGTGGTAATACTGGTATTGCGCTGGCCATGGTAGCTGCGATTCTCGGTTATAAAATGATTTTGATTATGCCGGCCAATATGTCCTCTGAACGCAGAGCTTCAATGCGTGCTTATGGCGCTGAAATTATTCTGATGCAAGGCATGGAAGCAGCCCGGGATCTGGCCCTGGAAATGCAGGCTGATGGCAAAGGTAAAGTGCTTAATCAATTCGGTAATTTTGATAA
>DASSWO010000101.1:0-7329 GCA_035704795.1 Methylophaga sp.
GTCTTAAGCAAGCCGGGTTTGTTTGCGAACCGGCAAAACATGCTGAGCAGGGATTGGATTGGCTGAAAAATCAGCAACCGGACATGATTTTATTGGACTGGATGCTCCCTGGAATTGATGGCATTGAGTTTATTCGCCGCCTGCGTGCCAATGAATTTCTGGCTTCTATTCCGGTCATCATGTTGACCGCTAAAGGCGAAAGTGAAGATATGGTTAAAGGCCTTAGTGTCGGCGCAGATGATTATATTAATAAACCTTTTTCACCGCCTGAACTGATTGCCCGGATTAAAGCCGTGCTGCGCCGTTGTCGGCCGCTCGGTGATGAAGATGGCCAAAAATTACAGTTTGGTGAATTGGTATTGGATACCAAGAGTCATCGGGTGACCGTCAATGGCAACCGCATTGATTTAGGTCCCACCGAATTTCGCCTATTGCACTTCTTTATGAAAAATCCAGAGCGTGCTTATAACCGTTCGCAGTTGTTGGATTTTGTGTGGGGTGACACCGTTTATATAGAAGAGCGTACTGTTGATGTGCATATTCGCCGACTGCGTAAAGCATTAGAACCGACTGGCCATGATCCTTTAGTACAAACCGTGCGGGGTGTTGGCTACCGCTTTTCTGTCGAATAGCTTGGCACGCTGATGTCCTGGGATTACTGGCGGCTGATCACGCTGATAAGTTTGGCGGGTTTTATTGGCCTGCTGCTCGGCGAAATGATGACTTTTTTGTTTGCCGGCACATTGATTTATTTGTTATGGCTGCAAAGACAATGGTTTTTGCTGCATCAATGGTTGCTCAAACCTCAAAAAAATAGGTCGCCAGAAGGCGAGGGTGTGATTGATGATGTTTGTGGGCAAATTGAGCGGATGCGTGCCCAAAACAGTAATCGAAAAAAAAAGCTAACCGGTTATTTAAAACGCTTTAAAACAGCGACCGCTGCATTGCCGGATGGGATTGTGGTCATCGGGGAGTTTGGTCAGGTTGAATGGGCCAATGTTTCGGCAAAAGAATTATTAGGTGTTCACTGGCCACGCGATGCCAATTTACGAGTCAGTAATCTATTACGGGTGCCGGCATTTCATAGATTGTTAGAGGCGCCGGTCAATGGCAACCAGACTGTACTGATTGAGTCACCTTTGAATCAGGCTATTCAACTCGAACTTAAATTAGTTGAGTACGCCAATAAAGATCGCTTATTGATTGCCCGGGATGTCAGTCAAACTATTAAGCTACAACGCATGCGTCGTGATTTTGTTGCTAATGTTTCACATGAACTGCGCACGCCGTTGACGGTATTAAAGGGTTATTTAGAAAGTTTCACCGATGAGACCGATCCGGCAATGTGGCAACATGCCTTGCCAGTGATGCAGCAACAAACACATCGCATGCATCTGATGATTAAGGATTTATTGGCGCTTTCACAATTGGAAACAGGTGAGAAACCGCTGCAACATCGGCCCACCGATGTCTGCAAATTGCTGCATAGTGTCATCGATGATGCTAAAAGGTTGGCGTCGTTTAGCGAACATCAACTGGAATTAAATTGTGACAGTGACAGGTGGTTACTGGCTGATGCCGATGAATTACGAAGTGCCATTTCAAATCTGATTTTTAATGCCGTTAAATACACGCCAGCGGGAACAGCGATAACCGTTAGTTGGACTATGCAGGAATCGACTTGTGTAATTGAAGTCGAAGATAATGGCGAGGGCATTGCCAGTCATCACTTGGACCGCTTAACGGAGCGTTTCTATCGTGTTGATAATGGTCGTGATCGGGAAAATGGTGGCACTGGTTTGGGACTTGCCATTGTCAAACACATTTTAAGTCGTCATAAAGGGCGTTTGGAAATTAGCAGTGAACTTGGTGAGGGCGCGACTTTCAGATGTGTTTTCCCGCTGGTGAAATCAATCGATAAGCCCAATGTCTAATGTCATTACAACCCAGTGTTTTGCCGACAATACACGGAGTTGTTACGATAATTGATCAATAGCGGCTATAGCGCGGCAATAATTGGCAGCGTTCTCGTTTGCAAAACAAGGTTTTCCGTTTGCGTCGCTGGTGATATCCAGTTTGCTACCATCATTTTCATTGGCAGTTATATAAGGACAATTTTTTCATGGCCATCAATCAACATATTTCTCAACAATTTGAAAAACAATTAGAGGATATTCGTTCCCAGTTGTTAGCGATGGGCGGGTTGGTTGAGCAGCAAGTCAATGATGCCATGAAAGCGTTATTAACCGGTGACGCTGAACTGGCGCGTAAAGTCATGAGTGGCGATGATGAAGTCAACCGATACGATATTAAAGCTGATGAAGACTGTTTTAATATTATTGCGATGCGTCAGCCCACTGCCAGTGATTTAAGGTTGGTGACGGTAGTTTCCAAAGCCATTTCAGATTTAGAGCGCATTGGTGATGAAGCGGTGCGCATAGCTCGTATGGCGCTCAACTTATCGGAAAAAGATCGCCCTAAAAAGAATTACCGCGAATTAAAAGCGCTGGGTAATCATGTTGAAGAAATGCTGCATAACGCTTTGGATGCGTTTGTCAGACAAGATGTGAAGTTGGCTCTGGAAGTGGCACGTGAAGATCACAGTGTTGATGAAGAGTACGAAAGTTTATTACGTCAGCTGATGACCTATATGATGGAAGACCCCCGAAAAATAAGCCGTTCCATCGATATGATGTGGTCAGCTCGGGCATTGGAGCGTATAGGCGATCACTCACGTAATTTAGCCGAATACACTATCTATATGGTGGAAGGGAAGGATGTACGGCATTTAAGTGTCGATAAAATGGAACAAGTGATTAAAGGCAGATAAAAGTTTCTCCCGGTCTGCACTTTGGTGCAGGCTTTTTTTTGGCTAATGATTTAGCAATGCAGCGTTTTAAGCGTGGCATCAAGCTCCTTAGTCAGGCAGAATGCAGTCATCATTCTCAAGATGTTATCTATGGAATCTGCCCAAGAAACCGAAGAAGTTCTGGCCGCTGTTGATCTGGGCTCGAACAGTTTTCATATGATTATCGCGCGGTTACGTGACGGACAGTTTCAGATTATGGATCGGCTGCGTGAAATGGTGCAGTTGCGTGCCGGCCTTGATGAAGACAATTATTTGTCTGAAGAGGCGCAGAATCGCGCCATTTTGTGTCTGGAACGTTTTGGTGAGCGGGTACGTGATTTACCCTACGGTAAAGTGCGTGTAGTCGGCACCAATACCCTTCGTGTTGCCGAAAACAGCCGTGAATTTTTACGTAAAGCACGCCGTGCATTAGGGCATCCGATTGAAATTGTTACCGGTGAAGAAGAAGCCCGATTAATTTATTTAGGCGTTGCCCGGTCGCTGTCCTTTGATAATACCCGCCGTTTAGTGATGGATATCGGCGGTGGCAGTACCGAATTTATTATCGGCGAGGGGATACAAGGGCTACAGCGTGAAAGTCTGGAAATGGGCTGCGTCAGTTTCACCCAGCGCTTTTTTGACGACGGCAAAATCACCCAAATACAAATGCAGTCAGCCTGGCTGGCGGCCGCTATTCGGCTGCGTTCGATTCAACGACCCTATATTCAAATGGGGTGGGTTGAAGCCATTGGCGCATCGGGCACCATTAAATCGGTGGCCGATATTGTCACTGCCCAGGGCTGGTCTGAAAATGGCGTTATTACCGGCGCAGCTTTAGATAAATTAATTGAACATTTAGTCGCGGCAGGACACTACGAAAAAATTGATCTGCAGGGCTTAGGCAATGATCGCAAACCCGTCATTGCCGCAGGCGTGGCAATATTAAAGGCTGCATTTGACCGTTTGAAAATCGAAAAAATGATTATTTCCGACGGTGCCTTACGTGAAGGCTTGCTGTATGACTTACAGGGTCGTATTCAACATGATGATGAACGCGGTCGCACCGTACTTGCGGTAGCAAAACGTTACCATGTTGACGAGGCGCATGCCGGACGGGTCAGTGAAATGGCGCGTCAGTTATACGAACAAGTCGCTGTTGACTGGGAAATTAATAGTGAAGATCATTTGCTGCATTTGCAGTGGGCGGCGCAGTTGCATGAAGTCGGGCTGGCAATTTCACACTACCAGTATCATAAGCATGCTGCCTATTTAGTCGCGTATTCAGATATGCCAGGTTTTTCCCGTGAGGAACAACAGGCCCTGGCAGCTATGATGCGGGGACAAAGACGCTCAATCCCTAAGAAAAAACTCATCTTATTGTCCGAAGAACAGCAAGTACCAACGTTGCGGTTGATGATTTTACTGAGACTGGCGCTTGTATTTAACCGTGGCCGCAGTGAACAGACGGATACTTATGTTCAGCTATCGGTGACTGAAAGGGGGCTACGATTGACGTTACCGGAAGGCTGGCTCAAAGAGCATCCGCTGACCGAAGCTGATTTACAACAAGAAAAACATTACTTAAAAGCGATGAATATCCGTTTAAAAATCAGTTGATTGCAACCTTTGTCAGGGCCATGGGTCTGCTGTTGATAGGGAGTATGATGATGCGATCATGGTTGTTAAGTCTTTTGTTTGTTGCGCCGATGGCACTGGCAAATCCACTTATCTGGCAGGCTGATAACGGTGACATGTTGCAATTAACGCAATTGGTAAGCGGTGAATTCTGGGCCAGTTTGACCTTAAGCGATTCTCATACTGCGAATTTTGCTGATAATGAACTGATTTTGCTGCAATTGGATGCGCAGCAACCGGTATCGCTGGTGCATGGTCGACGCAGTTGTGGTTCGCCGGCAAGAGCGCCGCAGCAGATTGATTATCAATTCAGCCAACAAGATGACAACTGGCTTATGGAAGCCCGCCGACCACCTGCGCCGTTACCAAAAGGCTTTGTCATTAAAGATAGTAACTACCCAACCATCCAATCAGATCGCCGGGCGTTTGTCGTTGATTTTCCACTGCAAACGGACGCTGCGCTGCTTTGGCCGCAATGGCAATCAGCCAATACCATCACCATTCGCTACAGCCTGGATAATGGCACCCCGGTGTCGGTAAAATTTGATTTAAATCAGCATGAGTAAAAAAAACAGTTAATACCGAAATTTAAGACATTTACAGTACCGGCGAGGGATATGCCGTAAAATTTCGCTGGCGGGCATGTTAATCTGCAGCAAGTCTTCATCAGGTAAGGCAATGGAAACCATCACAACTTCTTTGCTCAGTGCATTTTTGCTCGGCTTATTCAGCTCGGCGCATTGTATTGCCATGTGCGGTTCGGTGATTGGCGCTTTGACACTGAGTTTACCTGCCAATATTCGGCAATCGCCAGCAGCCATGTTTCCCTACGTATTAAATTACAATCTTGGCCGCATTATCAGTTATTCGCTGGCAGGGTTATTGATGGCCGCATTGGTGTCACCTCTTAAAGATATTGGCGGACTGCAATGGCTGCGTTTCTTGTCTGTGGCGTTCATGATTGCCATGGGCTTATATTTAGCTGGATGGCTGCCACGATTTGCCAAAATTGAAAAAATTGGTACACCGGTCTGGCGTTTTTTACAGCCGCTGGGACAAAAATTATTACCGGTTAAATCTTTAAAACAAGCTTTTGCTTTTGGCGCGATTTGGGGATGGCTGCCTTGTGGTCTTGTCTATGCTGCACTGGTAATGTCGGCCACCAGTGGTGATCCGGTAACCGGCGGTTTAACGATGCTGGCATTTGGCCTTGGCACGCTGCCGGCGGTCATGGGCGCTGGTTTTTTTGTCGGTTTTTTGAGCGGTATCGCCCGCAATATCTGGTTTCGGCGCGCCGCCGGGATGTTGATTATTTTAATGGCAATGGTTGTGCTATTGGCACCATCCATCCTGACGCACGAACATACCGGGCATCAACATAGTAGTGAGATACGTTAACCATGGCGCTGCCTGAATTTATTGGTCAGTCGCCTGCTATTACCCATATTCAGCGTTTATTACCGATGATCGCGCTCAGTGATGCCAGTGTTTTAATCAGCGGTGAAACCGGCACCGGTAAAGAGCTGATCGCCCAGACGCTGCATCAATTAAGTCGTCGGCAACATCAGGCCTTGATCACGATTAACTGTGCCGCGCTGCCGATGCAAGATGCTGAGGTCGATTTGTTTGGCAGAGCGAATTCGGCCGGTGAGATTATTGAAACCGGCCGGTTGCTGGCGGCTGAAAAAAGTACCGTATTTCTTGATGAAGTGGATGCTTTGCCACTGACCTTACAGGCTAAGGTACTACGGTTTTTGGAGGCCGGTGAATGTCAGCTGCCGGGCAGTCATAAACTGCATATTGTCGATGCACGGATTATTGCTGCAACCAGTGCTGACTTGCCGGCATTGGTAAAAGCCGGCCAGTTTCGCGCCGATCTCTATTATCGCTTGCAGGTGGTGCCCATTGAATTACCGCCACTGCGCGAGCGCAAAGACGATGTTGGTTTGTTGATCACGTATTTTGCCAAACAGTTTGCCAACGGCAATGCGCCGCTGCGGTTTGATAAAACACTGCTGCAACAACTACAAAAATATAGCTGGCCGGGTAATGTCCGCGAGTTAGCCAATCTCTGTCAGCGACTGAGTTTATTGCAGCCAGGTAAATTATTGCGCCTTGGCGATTTACCGGTGGAAATGCAGGATCCCGTGCCAGCCAATGCTGTTTTTGCGTTACCGGAGGGCGGAATCGATTTAGCACAACTTGAGCTGGATTTAATAGAACAGGCCTTGGAAAGATCCGCGGGTAACCGTTCCAAAGCTGCCAGATTATTGGGCATCAGCCGTGACACCTTGCTGTATCGAATGCAGAAATATGGTTTGTCTGAATAGCCCACGTGGGTACACTAGCGACATCAAAATGAGAGAAAAACGCTTATGAAACAGTATTTGGATCTGCTGCAGGATGTGATGGCAAACGGCGTCGATAAAGGTGATCGCACCGGCACTGGCGCCCGCAGCGTGTTTGGTCGGCAAGTGCGTTATAACCTTGCTGAAGGCTTTCCGCTTTTGACCACCAAAAAACTGCATATCCGCAGTATCTTGCATGAATTATTATGGTTTTTAAGCGGTGAAACCAATATTCGTTATCTGAAAGAAAACGGCGTATCGATCTGGGATGATTGGGCGACGCCGGAAGGTGAGCTGGGTCCGGTTTATGGCGCCCAATGGCGTAACTGGCAGGGCGCCGATGGCAAAACCCATGATCAGGTATTGGCGCTGGTTGAGGGCTTAAAAAATAATCCTGACAGCCGCCGGCATATTATCAACGGCTGGAATGTTGCGTTGCTGCCTGATGAAAAACAAAAGCCCTGGGAAAATGCCGCTGCCGGCAAAATGGCGCTGCCA
>DASSWO010000181.1:0-14490 GCA_035704795.1 Methylophaga sp.
GGGGTGCAAAACGTTGAAGATGAATTAGCAAGCCATCAGCGGGCGATTAACAACCGGCGTCAATCAGTACGCAATCATGACCCCAAAGTGCGGCAGCGCGTTGCAGCGATTACCCCGCAAATGCAGCAACGTCAAAGCGACTATCCGCAGCGCGAACGACTGCAACAAGCCAAGTTAAATTTGCCGTTATTGCCGACAACGACTATCGGCTCATTTCCACAAACCGGCGATATCCGGCAAGTCCGCGCTCAGTTTAAGCAAGGCAAAATCAGCGCAGAAGACTATCAAATTGCCATGCGTCGGCAAATTGCCGAGTGTATTAAGCTGCAGGAACAGCTGGATCTCGACGTACTGGTGCACGGCGAAGCGGAACGCAACGATATGGTTGAATATTTTGGCGAGCAACTGCGCGGCTTTGTCTTTAGTCAGCAGGGCTGGGTGCAATCCTATGGCTCACGCTGCGTCAAACCACCCATTCTATTTGGTGATGTTGCGCGGCCAGAGCCGATGACTGTCGATTGGGCAAAATACGCACAAAGTCTCAGTGATAAACCGGTCAAAGGCATGCTGACCGGCCCGGTCACTATTCTCAATTGGTCTTTTGTTCGTGATGATCAACCGCGCAGCCAAACCTGTCAGCAAATTGCCCTGGCGATTCGGGATGAGGTGCAGGATTTAGCAGAGGCTGGTTTAGCGATTATTCAAATCGATGAAGCGGCTTTACGGGAGGGGCTACCGCTGCGCCAGAAAGACTGGCCGGATTATCTGGATTGGGCGATCGGCAGTTTCCGCTTGACGGCTAATGGTGTTGGCGATGAGGTGCAGATCCACACCCATATGTGTTATTCGCAGTTTAATGACATTATGCCGGCGATTGCGGCGATGGATGCCGACGTTATCACCATTGAAACCTCTCGCGGCCAGATGGCGTTATTGCAGGCTTTTGAACAATTCAGCTATCCCAATGCGATTGGCCCGGGGGTTTACGATATACACAGTCCGAATATTCCCGATCAGCAAGCTATCGAAGCGCTGCTGGAGCAAGCTTTGCAATTTATCCCTGCACAGCGTTTATGGGTCAATCCGGATTGTGGGCTGAAAACCCGGCAATGGCCGGAAGTATCGGCCGCTTTACAGGCGATGGTTAAAGCCACTAAAAAGCTAAGACAACAGCAGTTGGCTAAAGCGGGTTAAAGCGTCTCTTCACAAAGCTGCGCTGATGTCTGTGGCACTGGCGCAGCTAATTTATCAACCAGCTGTTTTACGGCCGAAATAGCCAAATTTTGCTGGCGCTCACGCTGCGGACAGAGCGCACTACGAAACCCCAGATAATCGGCACCCAGCGGCTTTAAAATAGCAACATCCTCGACGCGCAATGCACCGGCAAGACCGCACAAACGTTGCCGGGATTTAACGCTATCCACAAAAATCTGCAATTGCTCAGATGTCTGATGATCCAATAAATGCTGGCCATTTTTATTGGCCGTATCCAACATAACCCCTGAAAATTCTGCATCTAAAACATCAGTAAGTACTGACTTATCATATTGTTGATCGGCAAATAATACGGCAATGACCGGCGTATTAAACTGCTGCAGAAACGTCTTTAAATCCCGCAGACAATCAACTAATGCCGCATCATTAAATAAACCAACTTTCAGATAATCGACGCCTGTTTGCTGCATCTCTAGTAAAGTGGTCTGTATCCGCACTGCCTGCATCGGCAAATCACCAATGGTCGCGCTGCTCTGGCAACGTCCGGCCAACCAGTTAACAATCTGCTTCACCGTGGTGACGGGCAGGGCGCCGAGTGCGCCATCTGCGGGATTTTTCATATCCAGCAAATCTGGCAAATAGTTGTCTAATTGTTTGGCTTCAGTCAAAGACTGCACACTGGCCAGCCAGCGCTGACGTTCAAATTTCAATGCCCGCCTCCCGGATTTTTGTCATTAACCAGTCCCAGGCTTCTAACTCGCGTTCACCGGCGGTCTTGTCGATAGCAATGGTCAGATAGGCTAATTCACTTTGGATTTTGTCAGGCGACAACATGTGCAGCCGGCTCACCAGAATCGCCGCTTCAACCACGGCACTTTGTGCCCGGTTAAAGCCCCGAAACGGCGCGTGACTAATGTCATGTTTTACTTTTGCAGTAAAAGTGGCGCGCGGATTGGCATCATCGATATCGATCACCTGTAACTCCGAATGTGCCAAAGCTTGCGCAAGATATTGACCATCAATCTTCTGACACGGCAAAGATGGCCATGATCGACGTCCCGTCAGGGCCCCGGCAAATACCCGCACATCATCAATATAATTAATGCAGCACTGGCCACTGCGCTTCAGATTATCATAGGTAGTTGATGGTTTGAATGGTTTAATCAGAAAGTGACCATTCACTTCATAAATACCCATCGGCGCATGATGTGGCTGACCATCAGCGGTCAACGTCGTGACAATCACCTCATGAATTTTACTTTTTAGGCGATCCACATTCGCTCCGTTTGCGTGGCTTTCTGGCCGGTTTTGGTGGCCCGCACTGATTTTGTTTGCGCAGCGTGGTGCCTTCTGCCGTTTGTTTACTTAAATCTTCTTCGCTGAATTGCACGGCCGTGCCCCAGCGTAACGGTTCATCCTGGTTATAACGTTTACCCAGTTGCCAGGCAATTTCAGCGCGTGCCAGTTCAACCCCCAGATAAAAGGCATGACCACTATCACCATCGATATCCAGATGCGGGTAAAAAGCAAAGGGATCGGTTTCTTGCCAAAACCCGTCACGATTGAATATTGACACACCGGTAGCACTGGTTTTGATCCGGTAATTGGGATCTTTGACGGTTGCTGACAAATCGCGGATTTCGGCATCACTGTCCGGAAATGGCCGGCGATCATGATGAATTAACAAGTCACCGGTAATATCACGCGGCAGGCTGTTATCCTGCTGCGCGGCATACATCATACGCCGGGCAATATCGGCTTCACGGATGGCATTACGGGCATGAGGACTGACTTCTGTCGCTAATACATGGGTAATATTTAACTCAGAAATAATACCAAACAAAATGGCGTTGATACCGCTGGTGTCGGCATCGGTCAATTCAGTCAGATTACCAACGCCCATCATAATAGGCGCCTGTGGATAACGCTGACGCAGTGCATGATAACGGGTGATCGATTCCGCAAAACCAAAATGAATCGGATCCAGGATGGGATCGGCAATCCATGGTTTACCAAGCTTTTCCATGGCTTCAATGGCCCGCTCTAAAGAGGCTAGCGAGCCAGTATGGTTGGGCGACGGTACAAGAATCGGCACTGCATCGGATTCTTTGGCTAAGTCGATGGTGTCTTCACTGAGACTCAGTAAAAAGTCCGCACCGGCATTAGCGGCGCGGCGTAGATCTTCAATTGATAGTGAGTCCACACTTACTTTGAAACCATTGTCATGCAATGCCCGAATAGCATTTTCCATTTGTGGAAAAGGCTCTTCCGGCAGGCAACCAATATCAATAACATTGGCACCGTTATCGGCATAATAACGGGCACGTTCAACAATGCTATCGATACTGCGCTGCGGCGCATCGACGATTTCGGCAAAAATCTGTACCGCGTATTGACTCATATCGACCGCTTTTTTGGCACGGCCAAAAAATAATGGCAGATCTTTAATTTCTTCGGGACCACGCTCAACTGGTTTGCCCAGTTGGGCACTTAATTGCGTTAAATCACCGCGACATCGACCTGGCACAATAATACGATCGTAATCCTGATAATCCTCAGGCTGCAAACGCCGGCCAATCATTTTATCGGTCATCAATGCTGCCACCGACACGCCGAGCTGATGTATCCGGTAATCAAAGGGCAAAGGCTGCATTTGTTGCAAGACTTTATGCACGCTGGGCTCTGCCAGCTTACCGGTGAGAAACAGAATTTTTTCAGCCACGGGCTGTATTAACTTCGTCCAGACGAGCTTTGAGAGCCTGTTTTAGCGCTTCGGATGACTCTACCACGGTGGTAGCCTCAAATTGCTTTAAAGTCTCTGTATGCGCTAAATCTATCTGTCTGGGCCATAGTCTTACCATACGATCCGGTGCCGGCGTGTCGACTTCAGATTCTGCATCACAGGCCAGTACTATGCTCGGCACCCGGCATTTGCCAGCCTGGGCATAGACATTGGTGACCAGTGTGTCAGAAATCCCCAGCACCATTTTGGCAACAGTATTTGAAGTTGCCGGCGCGACTACCAGCGTATGGTAATCGCCACGATAGAACAGGCCGACCGGGGGCGCACTGGCAGCACGATCATGATAATAGCGGCTATTGGCATTCAAGGCCTTGGGATCATGGCCGTACATGCGTAGCACCTCTTCACCAGCGCGGCTATAAAACAGGTCTACCTCGTCAAGCTCACGGATAATTTCCAGACATTCGTCAAGGTAATGTCCGGAACCGGTCACCGCCCAGGCGAGACGGGGTCGATCGGGGCGTGCTTGCATGCTGGCATCTCGATTGCTAATTAAACGTAAATTTTGCCAGACTCGGCACCCCGAGTAAAAATTAACGTAGGTGCAGAAAAGCGAATACGTTAGAATAAAGGCTAATAAATCATTGCAACGGATTGATTGGAGTCTCAAATCTATGTCAAATGCTGTTCCGAAAATTGTAGTTGTTGGCGGCGGCGCGGGCGGTCTGGAACTGGTCACTAAGCTCGGCAAAAAGCTCGGCAAAAAAAATAAAGCACAGATAACGCTGGTCGACAGTACCCATACGCATATCTGGAAACCACTGTTGCATGAGGTTGCTGCCGGTACATTAGATTCACATGAAGACGAAATTGAGTATCTCAGTCAGGCGATGTGCAGTGGGTTTCGCTTTCGCCTAGGCCGTATGGATGGTCTGGATCGGCAACAAAAACAGATTTCGCTGGCACCAACCTATAGTGAAGATGGGCAGGAAATTATTCCACGTCGCAGTTTTGACTACGATTATCTGATCATTTCCGTGGGCAGCGTCAGTCATGATTTTGGTATTAAAGGCGTGCGCGATCACTGCTTGTTTCTGGACACCACCAAACAAGCTGAAGCCTTCCAGAAACAATTACTGCAGTCTTATTTACAAGCCCATACCCAGGGCCGGCCACTTGATGAAGGCCAGTTAAATATCGCCATTGTTGGTGCCGGCGCCACCGGTGTTGAATTATGCGCTCAGTTGCATGAAGTCTCCCATCTGTTAACAGCTTATGGTCTTGATGAAGTTGATCCGCATGATGTCAAACTGACGTTAATTGAAGCCGCCGATCGTATTTTGCCGGGCTTGCCAGATAATATTTCTGATGCTGCTGAAAAAGAATTGCGTGAGCTTGGTGTCAATATACTGGCTGGCGAGCGGGTTATTGAAGTGACTGAATCCGGTATCAAAACCCAAAGCGGTAAAATCATTCCGTCAGCGATTAAAGTCTGGGCTGCCGGTATAAAAGCACCCGAATTTTTGAAAGATATCGATGGTCTAGAAACCAACTGGATGAACCAGTTGGTAGTAAGACAAACACTACAAACCAGCCTGGATGATGATATCTATGCTATCGGTGATTGTGCAGCCTGCAAATGGGTAGGGCAGGAGCAAAACGTACCACCACGTGCTCAGGCGGCGCATCAAATGGCATCACTGGTTTATAAATCAATTGTTAACCGCATGTCAGGTAAAACTATTCCCGAATATCATTATCACGATTACGGCTCACTGGTTTCTCTGGGACGCTATGGCACTGTCGGTAATCTGATGGGTAACCTCAGCCGCGGCAGTATGATGATTGAAGGCTTTATCGCGAGAATGATGTATTTGTCGTTATACAAAATGCATCAAACAGCGTTGTTTGGCCCGTTCCGCGTGGTGATGTTGTCACTATCACATTTATTCCGCCGCAGTGTGCATCCGAAAATCAAATTACATTGATATCAACCCACAAAAAAGGCCCGGCCCTCTCGGGCCTTTTTTATGCCGTTATTTACGCATTAAATATCTAAATTAGAGGCTTGCAGCGCATGGGTTTCGATAAACTCACGTCGCGGTTCGACGTTATCACCCATCAGCGTGTTAAAAGTTTCGTCAGCGGCAATAGCATCGGTGATCCGAACTTGTAATAAACGACGCTTGGATTTATCCATCGTAGTTTCCCACAATTGCTCTGGATTCATTTCGCCCAGTCCTTTATATCGCTGTACATGTTGACCACGACGCGCTTCAGCCAGTAACCAGCGCACCACCTGCGCAAAATCACGAATCGGCTCCTCGCGATCGCCACGGACAATACGCGCACCAGGGCCAATCAAGCCGTTGATTTTATTCGCAAAAGAGAGGATCTTGGTATATTCAGTACTGGCAAAAAATTCGCCGGGAACATGGTAATCGGTGCTGATGCCATGTCGACTGAAACTGACATTGATATGTGGCAAAGGCTCTTTATCGTGTTTGGCAATACTGAGTTGGTAAGCTGTACCGGTCGGCATACCATGATTGAGACGGGCATTAATTTGCGCCAGCCATTCAGTCATGGCTTTTTCATCATCAAATTTTGGTATCGCCGGCTGATACAATAATTGCTCTAAAAACGCCGGGTAATAATGGTTCGATAAACGGCGCACGATAGCAGTAATAGTCTGATATTCCTCAACCAACAGACCCAGCGCACTGCTTTCGATAGGCACGCCATCAGCGCTTGGATACAGACTCGCGTTGTTTAAAGCTACTTCGGTCAGATAACGCTCCATCTCGGCGTCATCTTTAACGTAGCGTTCTTGTTTGCCTTTTTTGATTTTGTATAACGGTGGCTGCGCAATATAAACATGGCCACGCTCAATCAACTCCGGCATTTGCCGATAGAAAAAGGTCAGTAGCAGGGTACGGATATGTGAACCGTCAACGTCGGCATCCGTCATAATGATAATGTGGTGATAACGCAGTTTTTCCGGATCATATTCATCGCGGCCGATACCGCAGCCCAGTGCTGTGATTAGCGTACCGACTTCAGCTGAACTAATCATCTTGTCAAAACGGGCACGCTCGACGTTAAGAATTTTACCTTTTAACGGTAGAATCGCCTGTGTTCGACGATCCCGGCCTTGTTTGGCACTACCGCCGGCTGAGTCCCCTTCCACCAAAAATAATTCAGACAGGGCAGGGTCACGCTCCTGACAATCGGCTAATTTACCGGGCAAGCCGGCAATATCGAGGACACCTTTACGGCGCGTTAATTCGCGAGCCTTACGGGCGGCATCACGAGCGCGTGCCGCTTCGATCATTTTGTTGGCAATCAGTTTGGCATCGTTAGGGTGTTCCAGCAGGAAATCACTGAAATGTTCGTTTACCAGCGACTCTACGATCGACCGGACTTCGGAAGATACCAGCTTGTCTTTGGTTTGTGACGAAAACTTGGGGTCCGGCACTTTCACAGATAATACCGCTGTCAAACCTTCACGGGCATCATCACCACTGGTTTCAACTTTGGATTTTTTGGCGAGTCCTTCTTTTTCAATATATTGATTCAGAGTACGGGTTAACGCAGCACGGAAACCAGCTAAGTGGGTACCGCCATCACGCTGCGGAATATTATTGGTAAAGCAGTAAATATTTTCCTGATAGGAATCATTCCACTGCATTGATAACTCAACCACGACATCATCGCGGGTACCGGAGATATCAATAATACTTTCGTGAATGCCGTTTTTGTTTTTATTTAAATGTTGCACAAAAGCACTGATACCGCCTTCGTAATGAAACACTTCACTGCGTTCATCTCGCTCGTCAGTCAGCACAATGCGCACACCGGAGTTTAAAAATGCCAGCTCACGAATTCGTTTGGCCAGGATTTTGTAATCATATAAAACATTATTGGTGAAAGTTTCTTCACTGGGCCAGAACTGTATTTTGGTACCGGTATGATCGGTTGCTTCAAAACCTTCCAATGGCGCATCAGGCACACCATGCGTATAACTCTGCCGATAGATTGTTTCGTTGCGATGAATTTCCATGGTCAGTTTTTTCGACAGGGCATTGACCACCGAGACGCCGACGCCGTGTAAACCACCTGAGACTTTATAGGAGTTGTCATCGAACTTACCGCCGGCATGCAACACCGTCATAATAACTTCTGCGGCTGACACACCTTCTTCTTCATGTATATCTACCGGAAGACCACGGCCGTTATCTTCAACCGACACCGAATCATCAGCATGAATGCGAACATTGATTTCAGTACAGTGGCCGGCGAGCGATTCATCAATCGCGTTATCCAGTACCTCAAACACCATATGATGTAACCCGGTGCCATCATCGGTGTCACCGATATACATGCCGGGACGTTTTCTGACCGCATCCAAGCCTTTCAGTACTTTGATATTACTGGAATCGTAACTATTATTGTCTGTGGCCATAAATCTTCGCTTCCTGTACAACGCGTGGTTTAACCTATCATTCTACTATGTATCGGCTCTCGACGACAGGCGCAGTGATGCTTTCCAATTTACCTTGTTTCACGTGAAACACTGCATGCTGTTCTTGCTCGGATAAGCTGCTCGACAACGACATATTGGTACTGGAAATAAAGCTTTGTACCGGCATCTCTGCCAACAATGTTAAGACCAATTGCTGATGCTGTTCGTCCAACTCGGAGCTTAAATCATCAATCAATAACAGTGTTTCGGTTTGTCGGCGCTGCATTAATAATTCAATTTGCGCCAAACTTAATGCTAAATAAAATAGCTTTTGCTGACCACGAGATAACATTTCAGCCGGATCGGCTCCATCCATTCGAAGTGACCAATCTGCAGCATGAGCACCGGACCGGGTGTAAGCTAGCGCACGATCCCGTTCCAGCGATTGCTGTAAAACCTCTGCAAACGAATGATCTTTGGGCCAGCCGGAAAGATATCTGAGCGTAAACTTGATCTCTGCCAATTCGGGACAGATTCGACAAAAAATCGGTTTAAAGACTTCCAGTAATTGTTGTAAATACGACTGGCGTAAATTATTCAGTTGCTCGCCATGGCGGACTAAATGCGGGTCCCATAATTTTATTTCAGGATCTGATTTATGTTGGCGAATGCCTGCATTACGTTGTTGCAGACATTTTTTGTAGGATTGCCAGTGATACAAAAACTCTTGTTCCACGTGAAACAATCCCCAGTCAACCAACTTGCGACGAAAGCGGGGACCCATCTCAAAAAACTCATGACAATTAGCCGGAATAAATTGTAGGGGCAAATGGCTGGCTAATTCAGACAGTTTTTTAAGTGGCGCATTGTTGAGTCTGATTTGTACACCATGTTGCAAATCAAACTGAAAACCAACTGGAATTCTGCCAGCAATCTTGCCGATAACCTGACACTGCGTGTTGTCGTATTCAACAATATTTTTTAACTGTCTAGTTCGAAAAGAACGACCCAGACCCAACAAATGAATCGCTTCTAATAAGCTAGTCTTACCAGCACCATTTTCGCCTAAAATTAAATTTACCCGCGTTGCTGGTGACAGCAACACTTTGTGCAAATTTCGAAACTGGAGAATGTGAAGTTGGCTAAGCACTCGTTATGCTTTTTAGAAGATGAAAGGGAAAGGGTCGGGAACAAAAATTTTATATTTGATAAAACAAAACACGCATGACCCATACCTGCGCTTCATGCGTGCTGAATGTTGATATTTAGCTATTAGATTTCAATCATCTCAAAATCACCTTTGCCAACACCACATTCCGGACATTCCCAGTCTTCAGGAATCTCATCCCAAGAAGTGCCGGGAGGAATACCATCCTCAGGTAATCCACGTGCTTCATCATAAATAAAACCACAGACCACACATTGCCATTGACGCATAAATACTCCTCATTAATCAAACCATATAGCTAGTTTAAGTTTTGTGCTAACGTATGTCTAATAAATGATTAAACGTCTAATAAGTGGATTTTTCGATTTATGCGCATGCCAACTTTACGTCAATTGCAATACCTCACCGCCGTGATTGAAGAAAAACATTTTGGGAAAGCGGCTGAGAAATGTTTTGTCACACAATCTACGCTCAGCGCCGGCATTCAGGATCTGGAAGACTTACTGGAAACCGCGCTATTGGAACGGACAAATCGCAAAGTCCTGACCACGCCGATGGGCGAGGATATAGCCCGCCGCGCCCGGCAGATATTGTCGTTAACAGATGATCTGGTGGACCTGGCACATTCCGCTAATAATCCTTTAGCGGGTCGTATTCGAATTGGCGTTATTCCGACCATCAGTCCGTTTTTATTACCGCGTGTTTTACCGGCCGTTCGCAAGAACCTGCCACAACTCGAAGTCTTATTGATCGAAGATCAATCTGACCGACTATTGGATCAAATTGAGGCCGGCACGCTGGATGTCGCCGTATTAGCGTTTCCTTTTAATACACGAAATTTAACTACCAAAAAATTTGCAGAAGAACCTTTTTGGGTGGCGTTACCAAAATCACATCCTTTAGCAAAGTTAGATTCGCTAAGACCCGATCAATTGCCGATTGGCGAGTTATTGCTATTGGCCGAAGGACATTGCATGCGTGAACACGCATTGAGCGCCTGTCAGTTACCGGTATCTGCCCAACGCAGAAGCGTGCAAGCCACAAGTTTATATACACTAATCGAAATGGTCGCCAGCGGCCTGGGCATCACTTTAATTCCCCAAATGGCCATTAATTCCGATATGGTGCGCCATGCTGAAATTGAATTACGGCCATTGCAGGGTGAGCAACAAGCCCGTAGAGATATTGGCCTGGTTTGGCGTCCCAGTTTCCGGCGAACCAGCGCGCTGGAAGAGTTATCCGCAAGCTTCAGCCAGGCATTGGATCAGAACCCTGTTTAGGCGCATTGGCAAAAGCCCGTCGTAATTGTAAATACCACCGTTGCAAGAGGACAGAGGTGTACGGTGCACGAAACGCCGCCTGCCACTGACCATTGGGATTAATCAAAAAAATTGTTGTCATTAACGCATCAACGCCCTGTGGCCCAGCAAAAAACTGTCTTAATGGATGATCGCCGTTAGGGTCACAAATTATCTGTACATTGCCGGGCAGGGCGGGGGAAGTATTAAACAATTGTTGTTGCTGACTGGCATCAATCACCCAAAACCCTAATTGTTGGCCGGCAAACCGATCTGCCAGATTACTCAAGACCTGCCAAATAGCCTGACAGTGTGGCTCGCAAGCCCCGTCGTATAAATAGATAAAATGCCAGCGACTACGCAGATCGGCATTGGTATATAAATGTTGTTGCTTATCGCGTAATAAAAAATTCGGTAAGCTTTCGGGCGCATTTAATTGATAGGCACCCGGGGCGATAGACTTGAGTTTATCATCGCTATTCGGGCTAATTTGCTGACCCATATAAACGATTAATAAAAGCGCCACCACTGCAAGATATATCAGCAGAAAACGCTTAGAATGCATATTTTTGATTAAGTCTTGCATCAGCCTCATCTTAGTTGTTGGCTGGGCTGTAATTTGCGGGTTGCCCATGAAAGAAAAGCTGTTTCAGTCTACGCTGCTCGTCAGCCTGATGACGTTTTTATCACGGATCATGGGTTTTGTCCGCGACATTGTTATCGCCCGTTTTTTTGGTGCTGGACTGGGTGCCGACGTATTTTTTGTCGCTTTTAAAATTCCCAACTTTTTACGTAGATTATTTGCCGAGGGCGCATTTTCGCAAGCCTTTATTCCGGTACTTGCCGAGTATCGTGAACGTGGCGAAAAAGACTTACAAAGCCTGATTGCCGCAACGGCAGGGACGTTATTTGGTGTTTTGTTTTTTATCACGTTAATTGGCGTTTTGGCGGCACCGGTCATCATCATGATTTTTGCGCCGGGCTTTTTGGATGAGCCAACCAAACTGCAACTGGCCGGCCAGTTATTGGCAATTACTTTTCCGTATTTGTTATTTGTCTCGCTGACTGCATTAAGCGGCGCCATTCTCAATAGCTTCGGTAAATTCGCCATCCCTGCTTTTACCCCGGTGTTTTTGAACCTGTCTTTGATTGGCTGTGCCATCTGGCTGGCGCCGTTACTTGATGAACCAATCAAAGCCCTGGCATGGGGCGTGTTTATCGGCGGCCTGGTGCAATTAATATTTCAAATACCATTTTTGCAACAAATCGGTAGTTTGCCAAAACCGCGCTGGGCCTGGCGTGACAGTGGCGTACAAAAAATCTTAACACTAATGATCCCGGCAATGTTCGGCGTCTCGGTGTCACAAATAAATTTATTGCTCGATACTTTACTGGCGTCATTTTTGATTACCGGCAGCATTTCCTGGTTGTATTACTCAGACCGTCTGGTCGAGTTTCCGCTTGGGGTGCTGGGCATTGCGCTGGCCACCGTGATCCTGCCCAATTTGTCGAAAAAACATGCCAGCGCTTCCGGTGAAGCCTTTTCGCATACATTGGACTGGGGCCTTCGCTGGGTATTTCTCATCGGCACACCGGCGATGCTCGGTCTGTTGATTTTAGCCGAACCTTTATTGCTGGGCCTGTTCCAATACGGCGAATTTACACCCCATGATGCCCATCAGGCATCATTAAGTCTGATGGCTTATAGTCTCGGTTTATTACCGTTTATTTTTATCAAAGTGCTGGCACCTGGTTATTTTGCCCGCCAAGACACCAAAACCCCTGTAAAAATCGGCATCATCGCCATGGTCGTTAATATGGGCCTGAATATCATCCTAATGCTTTATCTGGCGCATGCCGGACTGGCATTGGCGACGGCTTTATCAGCCATGCTGAATGCTTTTTTACTGTATCGCGGCTTACGCAAAATCAATGTTTATCAACCGCACCATGGCTGGTTAAGCTTCTTTATCCGTCTGATTATCGCCAATGCTGTTTTATTGGCCATATTGCTTTATTTCACGCCGGATATTTCGCTCTGGCAGCAGGCTACTGCATGGCAACGTGCGCAATGGCTGGCAATGTTAATCGGCGGCAGTGCATTCGCTTATTTTGTGGCATTACGCGTTTGTGGTATTAGACTCAAAGCACTGATTAAACCGGCTGACAGCCTATAAAAACAGCAAGCGTGGTCGTTAACGTGGTTTTAAATGTGCCGGAGCGCACCGCAAACAAACACACAAAGCTTTTAGCCACTTCATAAAGCGCCTGATAACGGGCTAAAGATTTGCTGCGCTTGATGATGCTGTCCAACGTTTGCAAATCATTACGATTTAATTCCAAGGGCAAACACAAGTTAATTGTAACTGGCGCTCTTGTCGGGCGACGTCCATGAGCAGGGGAATTATGGCTGCATTTTGCATCATCACGGCTTCCATCTGGACTGGCTTGTATGATAACGCTTTAAACCACCGCCTCAAACGGTTATTATTTGCTTTTAATTCAAGCAATTTCAGGAAACATCATGACCGCTCGTAGCGCAAACATTGCGCGTAACACGTTGGAAACCCAAATCGAGGTTTCATTGAATCTGGATGGCACCGGACAATTCCAAGCGGATACCGGCGTGCCTTTTCTGAATCACATGATGGAACAAATCGCCCGCCACGGCTTGTTTGACCTCAGCGTCAAAGCCAAAGGCGATTTACATATCGATGCGCATCACACTGTTGAAGATACCGGTATTACCATTGGTCAGGCGCTGAAACAAGCACTGGGCGATAAAAAAGGCGTGGTCCGCTATGGTCATGCTTATGTACCGCTGGATGAAGCTTTATCGCGCGTTGTGCTCGATTTATCGGGCCGTCCTGGTCTGGAATTTGACGTCACCTTTACCCGTGACAAAATTGGCGAGTTTGATGTCGATTTGTTTTATGAATTCTTCCAGGGTCTGGTCAATCACGCCGGTATGACATTGCATATCGATAATCTCAAAGGCCGTAATGCCCACCATATCGCCGAAACTATTTTTAAAGCTTTCGGCCGGGCTTTACGTATGGCTGTGACGCTTGATGAACGAGCGCTCGGTCAGCTGCCATCGACCAAAGGCGCCTTATAGGCCTGAACCTTTTCGGGATTAATTCGGATTCCATATGTCTGAAATTGCAGTGATTGATTACGGCATGGGCAATTTACGCTCTGTTGCCAAAGCACTGGAAACGGTCGCCCCCAGGCAGTCAATCTGCGTTACCGCCGATCCGCAAAAGATCCTTGCGGCGGACCGGGTTGTCTTTCCGGGCGTCGGCGCTATCCGTGATTGTATGGCCGAAGTGCAACGTCTGGACTTATTGTCGGTGTTGATTGAAGTCGCACAAATCAAGCCCTTTTTAGGCATTTGTCTGGGCATGCAGGCTTTACTGGAACACAGTGAAGAAAATAACGGCATTGAGGGCATTGGTTTATTTGCTGGCAATGTCCGTTATTTTGATGATGCCGCCAAAGCCGGTCTGAAAGTGCCCCATATGGGCTGGAATCAGGTCAGACAAAGCCAGAATCACCCTTTATGGCAGGATATCGCTGATAACAGCCGCTTTTATTTTGT
>DASSWO010000287.1:0-7419 GCA_035704795.1 Methylophaga sp.
TAACTCCTTACGGGCTTCATAAAGCCGTCTGCCAAGGCGGTAACCGCGATATTCCGGGTGAATAAACACATCCAGCCCATACAGTGAGTCACCTTTTGCGTTATGCCAGATTTTATCGTTACTTAAGATCAGATCATCATAGGTATGCGGGTTACTGAAACGGTCATAACTGACCATCACGGTCAGCGCCACGGCAATCAGCTCACCTGAATCCTCAATACAGATTTGGCCTTCCGGGAACTGCGTGACCAGCCCTTCAATGGTCGGTTGCGGCCAGGCGCCGCCAATATCGTTATATACCACGTCCATAAGGTGCTTGAGCTGATCGTAATCATCCATATGCAAATTACGTAGATTGAGGTGCAGCTCTTCGTGGGCCATAAATACTCCATTGGTTCAGGGATACGGTTGAGTCTAGCAGAAAGCCTGCCTGGCAAGGCAGACAGCGGTGGTTTAAGTTGCCAGACCAGTGAATCCATTATGTTGCAAAACTCTTTAAAAATGACTTATCAGCAGTTTTGAATTTTTAACAAACTGCTGATTTTTTCTAATGTGGGGTTAGCAAAGACATTGATATCAGTGGTGGTCGGGCAATAAATATTCTGCTCAAGCGGCAGCGTTAATCACACCAATCTGGCGCCAAAATCTTCCGACAACGTGGTACTTTCTCTATTTGCCAGTGCTGAATAGCCCAGGACCAAATGTCGGAAAGTGTTGTAGCGGCTAAATCGTTTGGCGGTTTTAGACCCAGCAATGTCAGCACTTCACAAAGCACCCTGCCATTTTCTTCAACACGAACCGGCTCGGCCCGGTTTTGTTTACTCAGTTTCTGACCAGCATGATCAGTTGCTACCGGTAAGTGCACATAACTGGGTGTCGGATAATTTAAATAGCGTTGTAATAATACTTGCCGCGGTGTGGATTCCAGTAGATCTGCGCCCCGGACAATATGGGTGACCCCTTGCCAGGCATCATCAGCGACCACCGCTAATTGATAAGCAAAAATACCGTCAGCCCGGCGCAATATAAAATCGCCAACATCACGGCTGATATGTTGCTGAATCATCGACTGGATGCGATCTTCGACGCTGATTACTGCATCCTCTACCAGCACTCGCCAGGCTCTTTCTGGTTTACCGTTTAAGCCATCACGACACGTGCCCGGATAAATCAGCCCATCGCTGCCCGCTTTGGCAATATCGGCAATTTCTCGTCGACTGCAGCCGCAGGGATAAACCCGCTGCTGTTGTTTTAAATCTTCAAGGATGGCCTGATAACGGTGTAGTTGCTGACTTTGGTAAACCACTGCACCATCCCACTGAAAACCAAACGCTGTCAGTGTGCGCAAAATATCATCGGCGGCACCAGCCACTTCCCGCGGTTTATCCAGATCTTCCATGCGCAGCAGCCATTTTCCCCGGTGAGCACGGGCATCGAGAAAACTAGCAGTTGCGGCCAGTAAAGAGCCAAAATGCAGAGGCCCGGTAGGCGAGGGAGCAAAACGGCCAATATAAAAATCAGATTTTAAGGTTTGATTCATATTCGCCAATAATGATATCAGTCAGAGAACCGTCAGGGATTGCCTCGTTTCAACATGTCAGAATTTTTATTTGTTTACGGCACATTACGCCGCCAGTTAATTCAACATAAGTATTTGCAACATCACACCGAGTTTATTGCCGAAGCCAGTATGCGAGGTCGTTTATATTTATTAGACGGCTATCCTGGAGCTGTCGATTCGGTCGATTTTGCTGATACTGTTTTTGGTGAAGTTTATCGAATCCACCGTTCAACGGCTTTATTTGCCATGCTGGATGATTATGAGGAATGCTCAGAAAAATTTGCCAGGCCCCATGAATACAGGCGTGAACTGCGTTCGGTTAACCTGATAGATGGCCGGCAGCTTACAGCATGGGTATATTTATATAACTTAGATGTCCAGGATTTACCGCTGCTGGTCTCAGGTGATTTTTTAGGGCGCGATAGCGTCACATTTCAGGAGTAAACCAGTGAATTCAGCTTTTTTCCACCGGCAGTGGACAGCCATACAAAAACAACTCCGACAGAACCAATCAGGTAACTGGCTAAAACGGATTTTGGTATGGCTGATGTTGGGTGTATTGATGATATTCAGTCTGGCGGCGTTATTATTTTTATTACTGCTTAGCTGGATATTGCTGCCATGGATGATGATTCGGACAAGGCGCATGATGCAACAACCAAAACCTTTTAAAGGTAATTCAGATAATCGCCGTCATCAGCATGACAATGTGATTGAAGGTGAGGTTGTTGATCGGGAGCAGCAATAAAAGGCTTGCCAGCGCTTTTCAGCGCCGGCAAACAGTTAAATATTTTTGGGGTAAAGTTTAGATTGTTAAATTGCCGCCAAAAATACCAACCACACCAATAATAATCAGATAGATTGCGACGATATAGTTGAGTAAGCGTGGCACGATTAAAATCAAAATACCGGCAATAAGCGATAGCAATGGCGTAAGGGCAAGTGTCATGAGGTGGATCCTTGTTTGATGAAAAGCAAGTTGAGTATGCCTGTTACTTCATGCCTTTCACAATGCGCATCTGCCGAAAATTTGAAGCTTTTATCATTTAAGGGTGTGTTTAAGTGAAAGTTCATTGGTTTCAACATGTACCGTTTGAAGGTTTGGGCAGTATTTCGCCGACTTATCGGAGTGTTTCGTCGCCGGCGGCGGGTCAGCATTATCAAACTGATAATGTAACCTATCCGTTGATTGCCGTTAAATTTCATCTGCATCAATCTAAGCGTGCCTGAGCATGAACCTTAAAGTAACTTTGCTGATTTCAGAGTAGCACGGCAAATTCAAACAAAAGCGCTTTATTTCTCGACCCAAAAGCTTACTAAACAGGGCGAAATACTTAGTAAAGCACTAGGTGACAGGTGTCTAATCATTATTTTTGTTTAACCGCGAAAAACTGTCATATATTGTCGGTATGCTCATGAACGGATTTCTTGTGAGGATCGGGCATGTTTCACTGGTTAAACCGCCTAATTGGCGCACAGTATTTTCAGACAGCACCTCTACAACTCTTTACAGCATCTGAGCTTACGGCAAAATTTGTTGTCGTTGATGAGGAGCGCTTTATTCGTTCTAAGTACGGGGTTTACCTGAAAACCCGCTGGACTGATGCTACTTTTCATTTTTGTGTATTGGGAATTTACGGTAAAGGCCTGTCGGAATACCTGAGTTCTCAACAGCAGCCATTCAGTTTTATTGATATTGGTGCCAATCAGGGTTTGTATAGTTTGCTGGCGGCACGCAATAATTTTTGTCAGCAAGTGTTTGCTTTTGAGCCGGTCAGTGAAAATTATCAATATTTGACCAATAACTTGCGAGTCAATGATGCCAGCAGCAAAACATTGGCATTCAGGGCAGCCATCGCTGAAAATCACGGGCCTTATCAAATTTGTCTAAAGCGTGGCCACAGCGGAGCGGCATCAATGCGGCCTCAGCTAGCGACTAAGTCGCAACGTTATGAGACGATTCAAGGCATTAATGCGGCTGATTTACACAACTTATTCAAATTTATTGAACGGGCCATCATCAAAATTGATGTCGAAGGCTTTGAAAAAACGGTAATTGATGAACTGGTCAAATCCGGTGTTTTAACGCGAACACAAGCGGTGTTTTATGAAGTCGATGAGCGGTGGTCACAGCCGCAACGAATCCGTCAGCAACTTATCAAACAGGGATTCAAAAGTTTTAAAAAATTCGGCAGTGGCTATCATTACGATGTGCTGGCCACCCGTGAGCAGATTTGATGGCGTTGCGATCTAAGCCATAATCACTACAGACCAGAATCTTTGGGTCATCAATTGTCTGCATTATGTGATTTTTGCTTGAGTGCTTCGACAATGCGCTTTTGCTTTTTTTAGTTATAAAAGCTGGGATCTTTAAACAGATCGGGACGATGTTATCCATGACCTTATTGAATGTCTGCTGATAATAATCACTGGTTAATTGATATCTTTAGAACTCAAAAGCCGCGATTAACGGTGAATGATCTGAAAGTTTATTCCAGTCTGCACGGGGCGGGCGTTCACATAACACTGGCTCCAGACCCCGAAAATAAATCCGATCCATTTTCAGTATTGGCATCCAGACTGGCCAAGTGCGGGCATGCCGTTTGTGGAGCGTGCGATAGGCTTCTTTTAGATCGAGATGCTGATAGAGATTTTTTTCAGCTTGCTCACCCCAGTCATTAAAATCACCGGCTACAATTAACGGTGCATCATGCGGCACATGCTCATCAATCCGATCACATAACTGCACAAATTGTTTTTTGCGCTCGCCGCCGGTCAGCCCCAGATGAATACAGATAATATGCAGTTCAGTATCACTGCCGGGCAGGTTAATCACGCCATGCAAAATACTGCGGCTGGCCCAACTGTAGGGTGAAATATTGATGTTTTCCCAGCGCACCAGCGGAAATTTGCTGAGGATGGCATTGCCATGATGACCCACGTTATAAACGGCATTTTTGGCATAGGCAAAATGCGGCCAGACATCATGGGCAATAAATTCGCAATGCGGACAATCCGGCCAATGACGATGATTCTTCTGATGGGTCAGATGTTCGCCCTGAATTTCCTGCAACAACATAATATCGGCATCGGTATGGGTCAGTGCATCGCGCATTTCATGCAAAATAAATTGCCGGTTGCCGGCATTAAACCCTTTATGCAGGTTGTAGGTCAGGATGCGGAGCTGGTTTTTTGCCATGCGTTCTCAGTAGGAGATTAAAATTACACATTAGCATTTTCAGCTTGCCGGTAATATGACAGCACTAAAATTGATTGGGAATTTAAACGTCATAACCGTCTGACAAAGCCAAACCATCACTTATAAATTTTCTGCTTGATATTTCTATTACTTAGCCCCATCTGTGGCCTATCGATTAAATCTAGTCACACGGAGATACACCAATGGGCGTTGATGCACATAAAGAAACCATGGGCTTTCAGACCGAAGTCAAACAACTGCTGAACCTGATGATCAATTCTTTGTATAGCAACAAAGAAATTTTCATGCGCGAACTGATTTCCAACGCGGCCGATGCCGCTGACAAGCTGCGTTTTGAAGCCTTGTCAGACGATGCGCTTTATGAAGGTGATGCCGAGCTGAAGATCCGCGTTGAATTTGATAAAGAAGCCCGCACTATCACCATTACCGATAATGGCATTGGCATGACCCGCCAGGAAGTTATCGACAATATCGGCACCATTGCCCGCAGTGGCACCAAGGCGTTTTTTGGCAAACTAACCGGTGATGAAGCTAAAGACTCTCAGCTGATTGGTCAATTTGGTGTTGGTTTTTATTCGGCCTTTATTGTTGCCGACAAAGTCACTTTAAAAACCCGCCGCGCCGGATTAACAGCAGAGCACGGGGTTATCTGGGAATCAGCAGGCGAGGGTGAATTCAGCATTGAAAATGTCGATATGCCAGGCCGTGGTACTGAAGTCACCTTGCATTTGCGTGAAGATGAAGACGAATTTTTAAACGGCTGGCGACTGCGTAATGTCATCAGCAAATATTCTGATCACATCAACCTGCCAATCGTCATGCAAAAAGAGCCGGTGCCGGATGAAGATGGCAAGGTTGATGACAGCGTCATTGAATTTGAAACCGTCAATAAAGCCACCGCGTTATGGACGCTGTCTAAAAATGACATCACCGAAGAGCAGTACCAGGAATTCTACAAACAAGTTGCCCACGACTATGAAGATCCACTAACCTGGAGCCATAACAAAGTCGAAGGCAATATCGAATACACCTCATTGCTGTATATCCCGTCACGTGCACCGTTTGACCTGTGGGATCGGGAGCGCATGCATGGCATCAAGCTGTATGTGAAACGTGTGTTTATCATGGAAGACAGCGAACAGCTGATGCCGCGTTACCTGCGTTTTGTCCGGGGTGTGATTGATACCAATGATTTACCGCTGAATGTGTCTCGTGAAATTCTGCAAAGTAGCAAAACCATCGACACTATTCGCGCCGCGTCAGTGAAGAAAATCCTGTCTGAGCTCAATAAAATGGCTGAAAACGAGCCAGAGCAATACAGCAAATTCTGGAAAGAATTCGGTCAGGTCATTAAAGAAGGCCCGGGCGAAGACTTCGCCAATAAAGAAGCTTTGGCCAAACTGCTGCGTTTTGCCAGTACCGAGTCGGGCAGCACGGAACAAACGGTGTCATTGGCCGACTATGTCAGCCGCATGAAAGACAAACAGGACAAAATTTACTACATCACCGCCGAAAGTTTTGCCGCCGCCAAAAACAGCCCGCATCTGGAAGTGTTCCGTAAAAAAGGCATCGAAGTATTGCTGCTCACAGATCGCGTTGATGAATGGTTGGTTAACTCATTAACCGAGTTTGACGGCAAACATATGCAATCAGTGGCCAAAGGTGATTTAGACCTCGGTGAACTGGAAGACGAGGCAGAGAAAAAAGCCCACGAAGAAGTTGAGAAAAACTTCGAAGATTTGGTCGAGCGGGTTAAAAAATCACTCGATGATAAAGTCAAAGATGTGCGTATCACGCATCGTCTGACCGATTCACCAGCCTGTCTGGTGGCCGATCATTACGATATGAGCGGTAATCTGGAGCGGATGTTAAAAGCGGCTGGCCAACCTGTTGAGGGTAGCAAACCAATTCTGGAGTTGAACCCGGAGCATCCGATGGTTGCCAAACTGAAAGATGAAAGTAGTGATGATAAATTCGCTGACTGGACATCAATTTTGTTTGACCAGGCATTACTTGCCGAAGGCGGCCAGCTTGATGATCCGGCCAGCTTTGTCAAAAAACTCAATGCCATGTTGTTGCAACAAGCCTGAGTTTTAGCCGGCGCAAGACAAGCCACTGTCTGCGCCGGGTTTGATAAATACGTTAAAATACCGGTTAACCATACCGGTATTTTTTTGCCAACTCATCAATAAACACCAGGATTTACCATGCAAGACGACGCCCAACAGGCTGATCATCTCCAACGTTTTATGTTTGACAGTGCCGCGGTGCGCGGTGAGTGGTTGCAATTAAAAACCACTTGGCAAACGGTCAAAGCGCAGCGTGAATATCCGCCGGCCGTCGCCAAATTACTGGGTGAAATGCTGGCAGCAGCAGGTTTGTTGGCAGAAACGGTGAAAATGGATGGCCGACTGGTGTTGCAATGTCGTAGCAACGGACCGGTATCGTTGTTAATGGTCGAATGCACCAGTGAACATACTTTGCGTGGCCTTGCGAACTGGAGCGGTGAGATTGCTGATGACGCCACCATGCAAGATTTACTGGCCGGCGGCACTTTGGTAATGAGTATCGAAAATGCCAGTGCCAAACAACCTTATCAAGGTATTGTCAGTATTCATGGTGAATCGATGGCCGAAGC
>DASSWO010000288.1:0-4999 GCA_035704795.1 Methylophaga sp.
CGGCGATTTCTCCAGATGGCCAGTATGCGCTGGTCAGCAGTGAATCCAGCAATATGGTGCACATTATTGAAACTGAAGGTTACAGCGTGATTGCCAATGTGGTGGTCGCGGCCCGACCTCGGGGGCTGGCGTTTAGCAGGGATGGTCAATTTGCTTACGTAGCCAGTGAAATTGGTCGTGAAGTCAGCAAAATAAGTATTGAAACATTAAAAGTCGTTAAAAAAGCACCTATCGATATAGATGGCGCAAAGCCCATGGCGATTGTGGTCAGTCCAGATGACAAAACATTGTATATTTCAACGGGACGCGGTAACTCCGTTGCAATGTTTGATGCCGAATCGCTGGAAATGATAGCCAATGTACCGGTCGGTAAACGTACATGGGGGATGGCGATTTCTAAAGATGGTAAATACCTTTACAGCGCAGATGGTATCAGTGGTACGGTCTCGGTCATCGATACCGAAAAACAGGAGCTTATTAAAGCAATTAAAGTAGGGTCGTATCCCTGGGGCGTTGCGCTTGACGATTAATCTCAACAAATATTGTTAAAAGAAGCCGTTTATTGCGGCTTTTTTTATGTCGTTTTTCATGAAGTTTTTGTCAGTCGCCGCAGACACAGTTATGATGCCGGCCATGACAATCATTTTACGTTTAATAGATATTTGTCTGTTTCGAGCCGGCCCGGAAGATTTGCCGGCTAGAAGCGGATTATTGCAGTGGTCGCTGTTTGCCTATTTGCTGGTGGGCGTGGCTATCAACCTGCTGGATACAAACTGGGTTCTGAGTGTTACGGTAAGCCTGACTGATTTAATCATTTTGTTTGCCTTTGTCTGGGTATTACTGCGGGGATACCAGCATTTGCCGCGTTTGAATCAAACCATGTTAGCGTTGACGGGCTGCGGCGTATTGCTGGGAATTGTCGTGATGCCATTTCTGGCCATGTTTTACCAATACAATGAAACCGAGCCAATGGCCAATATGTTGTTATTGATCATGATGGTTGCGATGTTGTGGAGTTTGATGGTCACTGCACACATTTTGCGGCGGGCTTTGGAATGCAGCGCACCCGCTTCAGTGGGCTGGACTGTTTTATATGTGATTATTTCAATTATTGGTAGTGGGCTGGCGATGTCAGGAGCGGCTTGATGCATATTCATATTTTGGGTGTGTGCGGCACGTTTATGGGTGGCCTCGCGATGTTGGCGCGGGAATTAGGCATCAAAGTCAGTGGCAGTGATGCCAATGTTTATCCACCGATGAGTGATCAACTGGCGGCCGCCGGTATTGATGTCATGCAAGGCTTTTCGCCGGAACATTTGCAGCCTGCCCCCGATTTGGTGGTGATGGGCAATGCCATGAGTCGCGGTAATCCTGCAGTGGAATATGTGCTCAATCAAGGTTTACCTTACACCTCCGGTCCGCAATGGTTAGCGGAACATGTATTACAAGGTCGATGGGTCTTAGGTATTTCTGGCACCCACGGCAAAACCACAACCAGCAGCATGCTGGCGCATATTCTGGAATATGCCGGTATGCAACCGGGCTTTCTGATTGGCGGGGTGCCAGCCGATTTTTCGGTGTCGGCGCGACTTGGCGAAACGCCGTTTTTTGTTATTGAGGCGGATGAATACGACACGGCATTTTTTGATAAACGTGCTAAATTCGTTCATTACCGGCCACGTACGCTGGTGATTAATAATCTGGAATTTGATCACGCCGATATTTATCCGGATTTGGCGGCTATTCAGATGCAGTTTCATCATTTAATTCGTACGGTACCGGCAGACGGTTTGGTTATTAAACCGGCGGAAGTGCCCGCTATTGAAAATACACTGCAAAAGGGTTGCTGGACACCGCAGCAGTGTTTTGGTGATAAATCGGCCGATTGGCAGATCATTGCCGTTAGTGATGACGGCAGTCGATTTACCGTGAAACACCAAAGCCAGCAAGCCGACGTTAACTGGGCATTACTGGGTCAGCATAATGTGCAAAATGCTTTGGCTGCCATGGCAGCCGCGCATCATGTCGGCGTCAGTGTGGCGCATGCGGCGGAGGCATTAAGTCAATTTCGCGGTGTCAAACGGCGCTTGGAATTGCGCGGTGAAGTTCGTAATGTCCGGGTTTATGATGATTTCGCCCATCATCCCACTGCAATTAAAACCACGCTTGCAGGACTGCGTGCCAATATCGGCAATAAACGGTTGATAGCAATATTTGAGCCGCGATCTAACACCATGAAAATGGGCATACATCAACAAACTTTGGGGCAGGCATTTACCGATGCTGATGCAGTGTTTATGTTTCAGGACAGCCAATTAGGCTGGTCACTGAGCGATATGCAAAATACCCTCAATGGCAAATTACAGATAAGTAACGACATTGATACGCTGGTGCAACAAGTGACAGCCAGTGTTCGGGCCGGGGATTATATTGTGGTGATGAGTAATGGTGGCTTTGCCGGCATTCACGACAAATTACTGAAGGCGCTGGCAGCATGACCGATCCTAAACAAATCGCCGTCGCCATTACCGGTGCTTCTGGTGCTGCCTATTCACGGCGTTTGCTGGAGCAGCTTTTAGCGCAGCAAATGACGGTGCATTTAATGATTTCGGCCGCTGGCCGGATTGTGCTGTCCGATGAACTGGACTGGAAGTTACCGGCACGTGCTGGCGATATTCAAAAACAACTGGTCAGCGAATTTGCCTGCCAACCTGAACAAATTCAGGTTTATGGTGAGCAGCAATGGTCATCGCCACTGGCCAGTGGCTCACACCGGGTGCCGACAATGATTGTTTGCCCGTGTACCATGGGGACATTATCGGCCATCGCCTGCGGCGCCAGTGATAATCTGATTAATCGCGCTGCCGATGTCATGATGAAAGAGCAACGCAAATTGATTCTGGTGCCACGCGAAGCCCCGTTTTCAGCGATTCATTTGGAAAATATGCTGAAACTGGCAAAGCTCGGTGTCTGCATTATGCCGCCCAATCCGGGCTTTTATTTCCGGCCAAAAACGCTTGATGATGTCATCGATTTTGTCGTGGCGCGGATCCTCGATCAGGCTGGCATTGAGCACCAACTACAAGCTCGCTGGGGCGAATAGCCCTGAGCAGCTTTTTGTCAGTCACGTATAATGTGCGACGAACGCTTCGCACGATTTAACCAGTACGGAACCCAGCATGTCGGATATCGAAATCGCCCAACACGCCAAAATGCAGCCTATTACCGATTTGGCGTTAGAGCGGTTGGGTTTGTCTGCTGAGCAGCTTGATAACTATGGCAGCTATAAAGCCAAGGTGTCTTTGCAGGTTATGGATGAGTTGGCTGATAAGCCCGACGGCAAACTGATCCTGGTAACCGCGATTAGCCCAACACCGGCTGGCGAAGGCAAAACCACCACGACTATTGGTCTGAGCGATGCGTTAAATCGTATCGGTAAAAAAACCGTGGTCTGTGTCCGCGAGCCATCAATGGGGCCTTGTTTTGGTATGAAAGGCGGCGCAGCTGGCGGCGGTTACGCACAAGTGGTGCCGATGGAAGATATCAATCTGCATTTTACCGGCGACTTCCACGCCATCGCCTCGGCCCATAATTTGCTGGCGGCGATGATTGATAACCATATTCATCATGGCAACCCTTTACAGCTCGATAGCCGGAAAATCGTCTGGCAGCGGGTCATGGATATGAATGATCGGGCGCTGCGGCAAATCACTGTCGGTATGGGCGGCCCAGCTAATGGGTTTGTCCGTGAAGATCGCTTTGATATTGTCGTCGCTTCTGAAGTAATGGCTATTTTCTGTTTAGCCAATTCTTTGGCAGAACTGAAACAGCAACTCGGTGATATTCTGATTGGCTACAGTTTTGATGGCACGCCCCGTTATGCCCACGATTTGCAGGCGCAGGGCGCTATGGCGACTTTGCTCAGAGAGGCCATTAAACCCAATTTAGTACAGACCCTGGAAAACAACCCCGCCTTTGTCCATGGCGGTCCGTTTGCCAATATTGCTCATGGCTGTAATTCGGTGATTTCTACCAAAATGGCATTAAAGCTCGGTGATTATGTAGTAACTGAAGCGGGATTTGGCGCCGATTTGGGCGCCGAAAAATTCATCAATATTAAATGTCGTAAAGCGGGTATTCGTCCTGATATGGCCGTGTTGGTCGCAACGGTTAAAGCGTTGAAATATCATGGCGGGATGGATGTTAAATCGATAACCGATGACAATCCTGAAGCCTTGAAAAAAGGCCTGGCTAACTTAAAGCAGCATCTGCATAATTTGCAGCAAGAGTTCAAATTGCCCTGTGTCGTGGCCATCAATCATTTCATCCATGATCGTGATAGTGAAATTGCCATGATTGAACAGGCCGTGACTGAAATGGGCGGTAAAGTGGTGCTGGCCAGACATTGGGCCGAAGGTGGTGCTGGTGCCCAGCAATTAGCGGAAACGGTCGTTGGTATATTGGATCAACAAACCGGCAAGACTTGTCAGTTGCTGTATCCGGATGCCATGCCGTTGTGGGACAAAATCCAGACTGTTGCTGAAAAACTCTATGGCGCAACCCAGGTTTTGGCAGATCCTAAAGTCATGAAAAAACTCAGCGACTTTACTGAAAAGTATGGTGATTTACCGGTCTGTATGGCGAAAACGCCATACTCTTTCAGCAGCGATGCCACATTGCGCGGTGCACCGAAAAATCACAGCCTGACCATTCGTGACGTGCGCCTGTCGCATGGTGCTGGCTTTGTGGTGGTGTTATGCGGCGATATTATGACCATGCCCGGTTTGCCACGACATCCGGCCAGTGAACGCATTGATATTGATGATGATGGTGTTATCAGTGGTCTATTTTAAATATTAAATATTGCGTTGTTTTTTGATGAGATCATAAGCCAGTTGTATTTCTTTAGTTTTCTCGGTCGCCACATCAATCATATCTTTGGGCACGCCTTGTCCCATTAACTTATCCGGGTGATGCTGACTCATTAACTTGCGGTAAG
>DASSWO010000277.1:0-4854 GCA_035704795.1 Methylophaga sp.
CTTAGTGATTTCGCCATCTTTATAGACAGGCTGACGACCCTCTGCTGCTTCGGCTTTTTCGATCATTGCAGTGGGCAGCAGACTCATAAAAGCAGCACCGCCAGCAGCTATACCCGAGCCTTTTAGAAATGTCCGGCGATTAATACCCGATGGGCGGCTGATGATAGCGGCAGGATCTCGTTTAATTAATTTCATGGCGGCAATCTTTTAAAAATCTGCGGTTTTGTAGAAAGTATCTACATGCTGAGTGTGCTGGTAACCTTTGGAAGCTTGAGGTTTCACGGTTGTTTGCTCAGGCTGTTTGGCAGGTTTTGCCTGGACGGTTCGGCTGCTCAGCGCGAACGCTGCAGAACCACCGGCGATTGCCGTCAGGGTTTGCAAAAATTGTCTGCGCGATGATGAAGACTGCTTACTCATAATGCTCTCCGTATCAAATAACAGCATATGGCGTCAGATGCCATGCGTCATTGCGACAACTGAATGAGTCTGAATTATGTCGTATAAAACCATTCCCGGCAATATAGAATCAGTGTTTAATTGACTGAAAACCGCTGATTCTCATCAGTAAAAAATTGTTGCCCAAACACGGCCACAGCCACATAAAAATCAGCGCTGGTTGCTTTTTGCAAATCAGCAAAAAACCGCAGCAGCCATTGGCCCATATGTTGGTTAAAAAACTGTTCGGCGGTGACCACCGGTGTACCATTTGCGGTCAAAATCAGTCGCATTACGTCGCACAATGCAGCGACATGATCTTCGGGTTCTTTTTTATCATCATGACGGGCAAGCCCCAACTTGCCAAGATCGGCACGCAAATCGGCTAATGGTTTTTCGTTCAAAAAACCGGTCTTGTAATAAGACGCATAAGGAATCACCTCACCCTGCGTCAGACCAATAAATAATTGATGATATTCACGCGACTGCGCTTCGGCGTTGGTGTTCTTAGCTGCCACAATTAATTGCTGCCAGGCTATTCCCATATCGGCATCAGGCGATTCGACTTTTAAGGCGGCAATATTATTGAGCAAGTCGGCATCAGCTGGCCTTGCTAATAAAATCGCCAGCAAAGCATAAATCTGCGCGCGCCACTGGGCGGTGTCTTGTTGATCATCTTGCATCGTTATCCCCGACGAAACTGCGCTTTGACGCGGCAGTCTTCACACATTTTTAAATTATCCAGCGCGCCGCCCTGAAACATCGGATGGTCTCTTAATTTAGCAGTAATGGTGTCGATCATTTTTTGTGTAGCGAATGGTTTGTGGCAACTGATGCAATGAAATACCGGCTCTTCATGCAACAAGCGTTTTTGCCGGGCCTGTTCGCGGTCAAATAAATAACGTGGCGCAAGGCTAATGACGTTTTCCGGGCAAGCAGTCTCACACATGCCACATTGCACACAGAGATCTTCAATAAAATTCAGTTGGGGTTTATCAACACCATCGACCAGCGCGCCAACCGGGCACACCGACACACAAGACATACACAGCGTACAACCCTTGGCATCAACTTTTATCTCACCAAATGGTGCCGTGTCAGTTAGCTTCAGTTCGGCAATCGGCGATGGTGCTTGCAGGTGCAAATGCGTTAATGCCATATGGCTGACCCGGCGCTTTTCATCCAAGCCGGCAAAATTAGCTGTGGTGTCTAAACTAACCTTTGGCTGCTGGCTTAGATGCGTTTTTAACTCCGCCAGCCGCTGGCCATGAAACCAGCTAATCGTCGCTGGATAACCCAAACCGGCAATCAGTTCATTAGCCAGTTCAATTTGTTGTTGTAAGGCCTGCCAGTCATGATCGCTATGGCTGCCGGCATCCCAGACGGTAATATTGCTAACGCCATAAGCCAGCGCCGCTAACCAGAATGGCAGCCCCAAAGCGCCAATTTCTTCGATAGAAAACGGGATGACCGTTGCTGGCAACTGTTCGGCATACACCGCCAGCAATTGCTCACCTTGAAGGGTATCGTGGATCAATAATTGAGCCGGCTTAGTTTCCAGCGTCGCATATTGCTTGAGCATGGCGCGCAGCCGATCCAGACTTTGATCCAAGGTTGGCACTGCATAACTAATAGCGCCCGAAGGACAAACAGCAGTACAACTGCCACAACCCTGGCAGAGATTGGGATTCACCTGGATGAGTTCACCAGCAGTTTGAATCGCTTCTGCAGGACAGGCATCAAGACATTGTGTGCAAGCAGTAATGCCCCGCCGCTGATGGGCACAGATTGATGCTTTGTAATTAAAATATTTTGGCTTATCAAAAACGCCCACCAGCTCAGGCAATTGCTGTAATGCTTCGGCTAAAGCTTGTTGATTTTCGCCCGGCGCAAAATAACCAATCGGTGGTACTGCGACGGACAGTAACGGTTCGCTATGTAAATCTAAAAGCAGGTCATATTTTTGTTGTACGCCAGCGATAACAACGTTAAAAGCACCCAACCAGCCCGTTAACGCACCAAGTTCACCTTTAAGCCGAGTTACAGTTTGTTCGGTATTTAATTCGCCGCCATCAGTGACCAAAACCTCAATGACCAGACCCTGACAATGATTGAGAACGGCATTTATTTTATCGGCTGGCCCCACTACCAGCAGACGGCCTGCAGACTCAAAACTGACCCAATCTTTGGGTTCATAAGCCAAGGCACCGGCTTCAATAACGGCATTATGCAAGTTTGTTGTCCTCAGATTCGGATGTTTCGGGTTTTATTGTTGATTTTTTGTCCGGGCTAACTTCTGCGGACGCGGCTAGTTGTTCAGCCTGTTTTTCCAGCAGACGACGCATTTCGTGGGTGACCACGTCCCCTAGTTTGGCAAAGTTGTGATAATTATAATCACGCTCATATTCATCAAGGCCATCAGGTATACCGATACCTGGTTTTCGAAAAATCTCCCGTAGCGCTTGCCGTCGACTAGTTTGATCTAATTCAGGATCTTGCCAGCTTGGCCGCTCTGATGTGCCGGCTTCCTGTAGGTTAGCATTCGCTTGTTCAACCGGTGCTTCTGTTGGGATGGGCTCAACCAAGCTGTCATCTGGTTTCTCAGTTTGCTGCTCTGTTTTTTGCAGTTTGCGAGATGACCAGCGCGATAAAAAACCGCTGTCATTGCTTGGCATTGTCAGCCTCCGGGTCATTTTCATGCCAGCGTTTACGTCGACGTTTTTTGGGTGGTTGTAGTTCGTAATGAGCAACCACAAAATGTTCCAGCCACACACATAAAACATCCGGCAATGGTGCATCAAAGACTTTTTCACCCGCTTCCATATAGGATGCCGCTTCATCAAAATCGACCGTCAACAATACCGGCTGTATAGCTTGGTCATTATCGCGGCAGACCAGATACACTTTGGTTTTTTTTGCCGTTAAATTAACGTAATAACTTTCGCAAAACTGCCGGTATAGTTGCAAACGTAGGCTCGTCAGGGTGATGATTTCGCCTTGCTGCTGAGCCGTTTCTATTTCGGAGTCAGAAAGTCCCGGCACAATGCCGAGCAAACGCCAGCTGGATTTTGCCCAGCGATGTTTGCTGGGCTGTTTCAGCAATAACGCAGAAACGTCAAAATGATCGGCAGGTGCATCTGGCATCGGAGTTAATGGGATTGATTTCACCCCATTATCTTAACAAAGATCCTACTCAGCGACCGTAACCTCACTGACCTTTTGTAAACCACGCGGTAATTTATGACCGCGTTTGCCGCGCTCACCGGCGTAATGCGCCAGATCAGCGGGTTTCAATGTTAAATGGCGACGACCTGCATGCAGCGTCAAACTGTAATCCTGCGGAATTAACGTCACCGATTGCAGCCACTCCTGACCGGCAGCGAAACGCGCTGAGGTGATATTAATCAGCCTGACACCTTTACCTTTATTCAGCTCAGGCACTTCGCCAACCGCAAACACCAATAGCCGGCCATCCCCGGCAGCCACGGCCAATTGTAAATCTGCTTTATCCGGTATCACCAGCGGCGGCAGTAATTCTGCGCCTTGAGGTAAGTTAAACAGCGCTTTACCGGCTTTATTTTTGGCCAGCAAATTATCAAACGGCGTGATAAAGCCATAACCCGCCGTATTGGAGAGCAGCACTTTCTGGCTGCTTTCAGCGGCAATTACCGAGACAAAGCGTACTTCCGGCGGTGATTGCAGGCGGCCACTTAACGGTTCACCCTGGCCGCGCGCTGATGGCAAGGTATGCGCCGGCAATGAATAACTGCGGCCGGAGGCATCCAAAAAGACAATTTGTTGATTACTACGGGCTTTAACTGAGGCCAGATAACGATCACCGGTCCGGTAATTCAGCGTCACCGGATCGACATCATGGCCTTTGGCGGCGCGTACCCAACCGCTGGCTGATAAGACAATCGTTAATGGCTCGGTGGGCAATAATTCGGTATCACTTAGCGCTTTAGCAGCATCCTGCGGTTTGATCTGGCTGCGCCGCTCGTCGCCAAATTTTTCGGCATCGGCAGTCAGTTCTTTACGGATCAGGGTTTTCAGGCGGGTTTCAGAGCCAAGCAATTGTTCGAGGGTTTTGCGTTCTTTACTGAGCTCATCCATTTCGCCCTGGATTTTCATTTCTTCCAGTTTGGCCAAATGTCGTAAACGCAGTTCCAGAATTGACTCTGCCTGTCTGTCCGTCAAATTAAAACGCGCCATCAGCTCAACTTTGGGCTCATCTTCATGACGAATAATGGCGATGACTTCATCGATATTCAGATACGCAATCAGCAGGCCTTCGAGCACATGCATGCGATCCAGCACTTTATCGAGGCGATATTGCAGCCGGCGGGTGACAGTTCGGATCCGGTAAACCAGCCACTCGCTGATAATGTCGTGCAGGTTTTTAACCTGCGGCCGGCCATC
>DASSWO010000280.1:0-2155 GCA_035704795.1 Methylophaga sp.
CAAAACGCGAGCTGAGATTTCAGGTGGCGCCATTTTTTTATCGTTGGCGGTAACCCAGGCATCGCCATTGTCAGCTTCAACAATTTTGAATGGCACCATGTCAATATCGCGCTGCACGACATCTTCTTTAAACTTACGGCCAATCAGGCGTTTGATGCCGTACAGGGTATTTTTCGGATTAGTCACCGCTTGACGTTTAGCCGATTGACCGACCATCACTTCACCATCTTTGTTAAAAGCAACAATCGATGGCGTAGTGCGATCGCCTTCACTGTTTTCGATGACTCGGGCCTTGCCGTCTTCCATCACCGCGACGCAGGAGTTAGTTGTTCCTAAGTCGATACCAATAATTTTAGCCATAATAACGTTTCTCCATCATGCTTGAATTCATACTGGCTGCGCCAGCTGTTGTTAAGTTAAGTGGGGCGAAGCAATTAGAATTTCAAGCCCCTGCTTTTTGTAAGTTTATTGTGCGACGACCACCATCGCTGGTCGCAGCAGGCGGCCATTAAAGCGATAGCCTTTTTGCATTACATTAATCACAGTGTTGGCTTCGAAACCTTCTGCCGGCTGCATGGCAACCGCCTGATGTAGTTCCGGGTCAAACGCTTCGTTTTGTGGATTAACCGGTTCCAGTCCGAATTTGCCGATTGAGTTCAGCAGCAATTTCAAGGTCATATCCATGCCTTCGCGAACCTTTTCAAGATTGGCATCGTCATCCTTGGAGGCATTAATTCCCAGCTCTAAGCTGTCGCAAATTGGCAGCAGTTCGGTCACGAATTTATCAAGGGCATGCTTGTGGGCATTTTCCAGATCGCGGCTGTGCCGGCGGCGCATGTTTTCCAGTTCAGCGCGCGCCCGTAGCAATTCGTTCCAGTGCTCATCGGCTTTATTGCGCGCATCTTCCAGCAATTTAGCCATTTCCGGTGTTTCGGCAGCCGACTCTTCGGTGGCGCCATCGGTCTGCATTTGCGGGGATTCCGGCATCTCGGTGGCCGAATCTTCAGCGATGTTTTGTTTATCTTCTTGACTCATGATCAACTCGTTTCTGCATTATTCAAGGTAAGCAGGAGTTGGGGGTCAAAAATGGCTTTTCAAGCGTTATGACTGATTTTTTTAAACTTTTTTGTTTTTTTATTGCGTGCTCAGGGGGATTTTAACCAGACGCACTGCCCGCCACTGCTTTGTTGCAGCTTTTCCAGCATGGCATCGTGGGCGGCTAATTCTTCGTCGCTGGCTTTGATGACTTTGATGGGTTTTTGGCTGTCGGCAGTGATGATGTTGTCAGCTTGTGATTGTTCCTGCGGTATTGCTTGTTCGGCTGCCAGTGACAAACTGACCTGACCACCGGTCATCGCCAAATAAACATCGGCCAGGATCTCGGCATCCAGCAAGGCGCCATGTAACTCACGATTGGTATTGTCTACGTCATAACGTTTACACAATGCATCCAGGTTATTTTTCTGACCCGGATGCCGGTCACGAGCCATTTTCAGGGTGTCCAGCACACTGCAAATCGTAGTAATAGTTGTTTGTTGGTCGGGTATTTTGCGTAGCTCATGATCTAAAAAGCCAACGTCAAACGGTGCGTTGTGAATAATCAGTTCTGCACCATCAATGAAGGCCAGAAATTCATCAGCAATATCAGCAAATAAGGGTTTATCTGCCAGAAATTCCGAGGTAATACCATGCACTTCCATAGCGCCGGCATCAATATCACGCTGGGGATTGATGTATTGGTGAAAATTCTGGCCCGTCAACCGGCGGTTGATGATTTCGACACAACCGATTTCAATAATGCGGTGATCATCGGCGGTAGAAAGCCCCGTGGTTTCAGTATCGAGAACGACCTGACGATTTATCGAATTTTCAGCCATGTTTTACCTTACTTTTTCAGCGTTTCACGGGCAGTGACGGCCAGTTGATCGGCACGTTCATTTTCTACATGGCCAGTATGGCCTCGCACCCATTGCCATTCAAGTTGATGCTTTGCAGCGGCAGCTTCCATGCGTTGCCAGAGATCGGCATTTTTCACCGGCTGTTTGCTGGCGGTTCGCCAGTTTTTGGCCTTCCAGCCGGGCAGCCATTCGGTCATACCTTTCATCACATATTGTGAATCGGTGGTAACCGTCACTTTGCATGGCCGCTTAAGTGC
>DASSWO010000051.1:0-3511 GCA_035704795.1 Methylophaga sp.
TTTTGCTGCGCTTTTTGAATCAAAATCGCTACGCGGGTTTCCAGTTCGGGTGGTTCAATCGCGACGGTCAGGCCCCAGCCGAGTCGCGATTGTAAGCGCTCATCGAGATTTTCAACTTCTTTGGGAAACCGGTCACAGGTCAGAATGATCTGCCGCTGGCCTTCCAGCAAACTATTAAAGGTATAAAAAAATTCTTCCTGAGAGCGTTCTTTTTTGGCAAAAAACTGAATATCGTCGATCAGCAACGCATCGGCGCTGCGGTAATGGGTTTTAAACTGGTCAATGGCATTGTTGCGCAGCGCCGTGATCATGTCCTGTACAAAGCGCTCGGAGGATAAATAAATAACCCGTGCTTTGGGATTATTTTGTTTAATTTTATTACCGACAGCCAGCATCAGGTGGGTTTTGCCAAGGCCGGTACCACCATATAAAAATAGGGGATTATAGCCACTGGTACCGGGTGCTTCGGCGACATGTAATGAGGCAGCGCGGGCGATTTGGTTTGATTTACCCTCAACATAACTATCAAAGGTAAACATCGGATTCATTGGGCTGCCCAACGAAGGCAGTGGCTCGGCTTCGGTAATTTTAGCGATGGCTGGTTCGCGGTTTTCTGCTTTGGGTTTTGTCACGACAACGGTGTCGCGGGTACCGACTTCAATAGCAACTTTTTGGATGATGCCCTGGGTTAAACCGTTTAACAGAATATTAATCTGCGATTCCAGTTGTTCCTGAACCCATTGCTTTACATAAGGGTTGGGCGCTAGTAAGCGCAAACTATCGTCAGTTTCAATAGCCTGCAAAGGTCGCAACCAGGTATTCAGCTGTTGTGCCGACAGATCACCTTCCAGATGGGACAGACATTTTTCCCAAAGTGGTGAGGACACAGCAACTCCTTGATTATGATGAGTTAATTTTGCAGGCGGTAACGTAACGCAGTGCACTAAGTCAGTTAGTATAACCTGACCGGCGAGGTACCTAAAGTAATCTGCAAGCCTGCTATTTGGCAAGTAAAATAATGTACTGAAAGCATTACAATGCGGTTTGACGGCGGGCACTGCAAACCCTTATAATCCCACGTCTTTTGTCTTAGGCGAGCATGGCGGTTTAGCCAGCTATCTGATGCAAAATCATTGATATATCTGGAGTTGCTGTAATGAAAAGAACCTTTCAGCCGAGTAATCTGAAGCGCAAACGTACGCACGGTTTCCGTGCCCGCATGAAAACTGTTGGTGGTCGTCGTGTTATTAATGCCCGTCGCGCCAAAGGCCGCGCAAGACTGTCAGCTTAATTCTCGCTTTTTTGCGGGAGCCATGACTTGGCTAAGTTTCGCCGAGCCATGAGAATGAATCGCCCGGGAGATTTTACCCGGGTATTTCGTCAGGGCAAACGCTGCGGTGGTGGTGGCCTGACGGTAATTGCGCTGCCAAGCAGCGTTGGCCACCCCCGATTGGGTTTGGCCATTGCCAAAAAACATATCAAACTGGCCAGCCAGCGTAACCGGATGAAACGACTTATCCGGGAATCTTTTCGCCACCATCAGGCAGCACTGGACAGTATAGACATCGTGGTATTGTCGCGACCGGAAATAGGTCAGCGTGATGCTTCGCAAATCCGGACAGCATTGGAGCGGCATTGGTTAACCGTGGTGACACAATGGCAAAATTCCTGATTGGGCTCGTCCGGGGCTATCGCTTTCTATTGAGCCCGTTTCTGGGCATGCACTGTCGTTTTCAGCCGACTTGTTCGCAATATATGATTGATGCCATTTCCCGGCATGGTTCATTGCGTGGAAGTTGGTTGGGTCTGCGGCGGCTTTCACGTTGCCACCCCTGGCATCAGGGTGGCGTGGATCCTGTTCCTGAATTAAAGACGAAATCACACAATGGATAATCTCAGAACGCTGTTTATTTTTGGTCTGCTTATTGTTTCTCTGCTGCTCTGGGAGGCCTGGCAAACAGATTATGTCAGACCACAAGAAGCCGCACAGCAGGCAAACAATACTGAAACCGTCACCGCGAAAAATAGCCCGGATAATGCGGCTGATTTGCCGGATCTACCTTCGGACACGGTGGCGGATGGTTTACCGGATGTTTCTTCAATAGATAACCCGGGCGCACCTGATAATGCCCGGCAAATTCGTGTTAAAACCGATGTCATCGATGCTGCAATTGATCTGCGTGGTGGCGATATTCGCGAGTTGGCTTTACTGCAATATGCCGTTGATACCGATCAACCCGACGTACCCGTGCAATTATTAAATGACGGTAGCAATCCGTTTTTTATTACCCAATCGGGTTTGCGTGCTGAAGGCCCGGCGCCGACACATTATGATATCTACCAGGCATCTAAAAACAGTTATACGCTGGCTGACGGACAAGACAGCATAAAGGTCCCCCTACGCTGGCAGTCTGAAAATGGCGTGACCGTTATCAAAACCTATACTTTTAAGCGCGACAGCTACTTGGTTGATGTTGATTATCAAATCGAAAATGACAGCGGTCAGCAGTTTGCCGCGTATCCATATGCGCAATTTAACCGTACCCGGCCGACAGATGAATCGATGCTGCTCTACACCTACACCGGTGCCGTTTTTTCCACCCCTGAAAATCAATACAAAAAAGTCGATTTTGATGAGTTGGATGACGCCGATTTCCGCCTGAATACCAGCGATGGTTGGGTAGCGATGATTCAGCATTATTTTGTAGGCGCCTTAGTGCCACCGAATGATGCGCAGGAAATGACCTTTTACGGTAATTCTATCGATGAAACCAATTACACTGCTGGCATACGATTTCCTGCTGTAGTTGCTGAGGATGGTCAATCGGCGACAGCGCAATACCAAATGTACTTAGGACCCAAGCAATTTGATCGTTTAGAGGGTGTTGCTGACAATCTCGATTTAACCGTTGATTACGGCATCCTGACCATTATTTCCAAGCCATTATTTATTGTTATGGACTGGTTCCACAGTTTGACCGGCAACTGGGGCTGGTCGATTGTCTTGCTGACGATATTGATCAAACTGGTGTTTTTCAAACTGTCCGCCCACAGTTACCGGTCGATGGCGTCAATGCGCAAGCTGACCCCGAAACTGGCAACGCTGAAAGAGCGTTACGGTGACGATAAACAAAAATTCAATCAGGCGATGATGGATTTGTATCGCACCGAAAAAATTAATCCCCTCGGTGGTTGTTTGCCGATTTTGGTACAAATGCCAGTATTCTTGGCGTTTTACTGGGTACTGGTAGAAAGTATCGAACTGCGTCAGGCGGACTTTATTTTATGGATCAACGATCTGACAGCGATCGATCCGTATTTTGTATTGCCGGTGCTGTTTGGTTTAACCATGTGGTTCCAGCAAAAACTGAACCCAATGCCGCAAGATCCGGCGCAGGCGATGATGATGAAGATATTCCCGATCGTCTTCACAGTATTCTTTGCCTTCTTCCCGGCGGGTCTGGTGCTGTACTGGCTGGTTAACAATATTTTGTCGATTGCCCAACAGTGG
>DASSWO010000082.1:0-5570 GCA_035704795.1 Methylophaga sp.
GCGGGATTTTTTTGGCTAAGGCGACTTTGGCAGCGCGAACAAATTTTTCGCCAACCACCGAGCCCATCGAGCCACCCATAAAATTAAAATCAAACGCAACTACGACCAAAGGCAAACCTTTCAAACTACCTTGCATTGCGAGTAAAGCATCGTTTTCACCAGTTGTTTTTTGTGCCTGAACAATGCGGTCTTTATAACGTTTGCTGTCTTTAAAGCGCAGCGTATCCACTGGTTTGACCTCGGTCGCAATTTCATGACGATTGTCTTCATCAAGAAAACTTTGCAGACGGGTGCGGGCATTAATTCGCTGATGATGATCGCATTTTGGACACACCATCAAGTTACGTTCCAGCTCAGCCCGATAGAGGACATTGTCACACGCCGGGCATTTGCACCAGACACCTTCGGGTACAGAGCGGCTGCGGCCAGTGGTACGAATTTTTGATGGGATTAAGCGTTCAAACCAACTCATTATTATTTCCTTAAAACTCAGGCACTCGCCATATCTCGGGCGTTAATTGCATGACGCATTTCTGCCAGTAAACTCGCAACAGCCGCAGGTAATTCCTGAGGTCGATTGGCATGTTCTTCAATGCAACGCACTAAGGTACTGCCGACCACTACAGCATCAGCCACTTCCGACACGGCAGCAGCAGATTTACCATCACGGATACCAAATCCAACGCCCAGCGGTAAATCAGTAAATTCACGTAACTGCGCCAGTTTAGCAGCGACTTCATCAACATCAATGGCCGCCGCACCCGTCACGCCTTTGATCGACACGTAATAAATGAATCCTTTAGCAAAGCTGGCAATCATTTTCATACGCTGTGGTGACGTGGTTGGTGCGACCAGAAAAATGGTATCAATGTTGTGTGCATCCATAAGCGCACGGAATTCTTCTGATTCTTCCGGCGGCATATCAACGGTTAATACCCCATCGACGCCTACTTTTTGTGCTTTTTCAGCAAAGTTTTGATAACCAATAGCTTCCAACGGGTTTGAGTAGCCCATCAATACCACAGGGGTGGTTTTATTTTTGTCGCGAAATTGTTTGACCATATCCAGCACATGATTAAGCGTTACATCATTCTGTAATGCTCGTTCACAGGCTTTCTGAATCACCGGGCCATCGGAACTGGGATCAGAAAAAGGCACGCCCAATTCGATAATATCAGCGCCGGCATCCACCAGAGCATGCATTAACGGCACCGTTACCCATGGTTCAGGATCACCGGCGGTGACATAGGGGATCAACGCCGTCTGACCATCGGCCCGTAAATCCTGGAAACACTGACTAAGTCGACTCATTTAAAACCTCAAAAACTTAAACCGGCCATCGCCGCAACCGTATGCATATCCTTGTCACCCCGACCCGAGACATTAATCAGGATACTCTGATCTTTACGCATTGTTGGCGCCAGTTTTGTGGCGTAAGACAATGCATGGCTGGTTTCAAGCGCCGGGATAATACCCTCGGTGCGGGTTAAATCATGGAATGCTGCCAGCGCTTCATCATCGGTCACCGAAACATAGTTAGCACGGCCAATATCTTTCAGCCACGCATGTTCCGGACCAACGCCAGGATAATCCAGACCTGCCGAAATAGAATGAGTCTCAATAATTTCGCCAGCGGCATCCTGCATCAAATATGTGCGGTTACCATGCAAAATACCCGGTGTACCAGCTGATAAAGGTGCCGAATGTTTGCCGGTTTCAAGACCATGACCGGCACCTTCAACGCCATACATCGCGACTGATTCATCTTCAATAAACGGATGGAATAAACCAATCGCATTAGAACCACCACCAATACAAGCCAGTAACGCATCCGGTAATTTACCGGTGCGTTCCAACATTTGCGCCCGCGCTTCACGGCCAATCACAGATTGGAAGTCACGCACCATGGCAGGATATGGGTGTGGTCCGGCAACCGTGCCGATAATATAAAACGTGTCGTCAACATTGGTAACCCAGTCACGCAATGCTTCGTTGAGCGCATCTTTAAGCGTTTTGGAGCCAGAAGTGACCGGCACTACGCGGGCACCAAGTAATTTCATCCGATAGACATTTTGTGCCTGCCGTTCGACATCTTCTGCGCCCATGTAAACCACGCATTCCAAGCCCAAACGGGCGGCAACCGTCGCACTGGCCACACCATGCTGACCGGCACCGGTTTCAGCAATAATGCGGGTTTTGCCCATGCGTTTGGCCAGCAATGCCTGACCAATGGTGTTATTTACTTTGTGCGCGCCGGTATGATTGAGATCTTCACGCTTCAGGTAAATCTGTGCACCGCCCAGTTTTTTGGTCCAGTTTTCTGCCAGATAAAGTGGCGATGGCCGGCCAACAAAATCTGCCAGATCCTTGTCCATTTCCGCCAGAAAATCCGGATCATCGCGGTACTGCTGATAAGCCTCTTGCAGTTCGGTAATCGGTCCCATCAGGGTTTCACCAACAAACTTGCCACCATACGGACCAAAATGGCCTCTGGCATCAGGGTAATGTTGGTAATAATCTTTGCTCAAATTCTCAGGCATTGGCTACCTCTTGCATAAATGCACGTATTTTTTCATTACTTTTTATTCCTTTAGCGGATTCCACGCCACCACTGACGTCGACGCCGTAAGGCCGTATTTGTTTGATTGCGGTTGCAACATTTTCTGATGATAAACCACCGGCTAAAATCAGCGGTTTATTAATCGGTGTAATCATTGACCAGTCAAATGTTTGACCGGTTCCACCCGGAACGCCAGCCTGGAAACTATCCAGTAATAAAGCATTGGCGTAATGATAATTTTCTGCCGCAATTTGTAAATCTTCTGACCGTTGCATGCGTACAGCTTTCATATACGGCTTAGCAAATTGTTCGCAATATTGTGGTGATTCATCACCATGAAACTGCAATAAATCCAAAGGCAGCTGTTCAAGCGCCGCATTAACCTCATCGGCATTGGCATTAACAAACAAGCCGACTAAGCTGACAAACGGCGGTAATCGGCGGCAAATTTCTGCTGCCTGCGCAATTGTTACGGCCCGCGGGCTAGCTGCATAAAACACCAATCCTAACGCATCGGCGCCCATTTCTATTGCAAATTCAGCATCTTGGCGACGGGTAATGCCACAAATTTTGACACGGGTTCTCATACTGCGCCGCTTAGCTTTGATTATCGACCCATTACTTTACCAGAGCACCGGAAAAGCCGACACTGCCGGTAGCGAATATTCTGCCGGATAACGAACATCAGTGAGATACAAACCTTGAGGAGGTGCCGTCACCCCCGCCTTATCGCGATCTTTACTGGCCAGCACCTCACTCACCCAATCAACCGGCTGTTTACCCTCTCCTACCGCCGTTATCACGCCCATTATATTGCGGACCATGTGATGTAAAAATGAACGGGCGACAACATCGACAGCAATACAATCATCTCGGCGGCTGATACGGATGGCATCTAACGTTTTGATGGGGCTTTTGGCCTGACATTCGCGAGCCCGTAACGCTGAAAAATCATGTTGGCCAAGCATTAAATTGGCGGCCTGCTGCATTTTATCGATATCCAGCGGCTTATAAAACCACCACATCCGCTGATGCTGAATAGCACTGCGACTTAACCGGTTGAGCAGTAAATAGCGATAACGACGTTGTTCTGCGGAAAATCGGGCATGAAAGTCATCACTGACCGGCTGCACCCAATTCACTGCAACATCGCAGGGTAAGTTGGAATTTATCCCTAACAACCAATTGCGCGGTAGTCGTTGTGCTTGTGTATCAAAATGCACCACCTGATTCAGTGCATGGACACCGGCATCAGTGCGACCGGCAGCATTAACCGTTATCGGTTGGTCAGCAACTTGCGATATGGCTTTTTCCAACGCACCTTGAATGGTGCGTTGTTGCGGTTGGGCCTGCCAGCCATTAAACAAACTGCCGTCATATTCGACGCCCAACGCAATTCGCATATTAGCGACGTTACGTTAAGGAATCGAGCAGAACCTGTGCCCGTTGTTTTTGTTCATCAGTGCCTTCACTGACAACTTCCTGCAAAATGCCGCGGGCACCATCCGGGTCATCCATATCAATATAGGCTGCTGCTAAATCCAGCTTGGTTTCGGCTTCATCAATTTCATCAAAGCCACTGAAGTCAAAGTCCAAATCGTCCTGTGCATCACCAATATCAAGCTCTTGCATGGCGATTTTTTCAGCTTCACTGTCAATTTCAGACTCAGCCTCATCAGCGTCATCCATATCCAGCGAAATGGGCTGCACAGAATCATCTAAAGATGGTTCCTCATCTGAGCTTTGCCAATCGGCAAAATCGTTATCGTCTTCGTTATCATCCAGATCCAGATGTATCGGCGAGAAATCATCTGGTGACAGTTTTTCATCAATTTGCATATTGCGTGAATTATCAAAATTAATCGTTGATAAATCATCATTTTCAACTTCTTCAGGCGTGTCGATTGTCACGATTGATGCGGTCTCACCATCGGATTGATATCGGGAAACATCAAAATCAATAGTCGAAGGGCCTTCATCTTCTGATGGGTTTATTTCAGAAACTGATGCATCCGACGAAAGTGCTACGCCGGATGACTCGAAAATATCTGGTTCTGTGTATATTGCCAATTCATCATCGACTGGTTGCTGTTCTTTAAAACGGTTATCATGGGGCATTAATGATAATCCCCAACTGCAGACGTCAGACCACTGGCTATCCGTTTCATTAATATTGCTGTCAGCCAGCACATAATTAAATTCAGTCGATTTATTCTGTTTAAACAAAACGAACAGTAATTTGGTTGCGACCGCTTTGTTTTCCGGCGCTAAATGATAGGCCTGCTCCAGAGCAGTGCGTGCCTGAACATAATCAGCATAACCAACAAACATATCGGCTTGTTCAACCAACTCGTCTACCGTTTTTTCTGGCTGCTCTGAACTGCTGACAACCTCGGTGACTTCCGGTGCCACCATAGCATTGCTGGCAGCATCATCAATATCGGCTTGTTTGTGGGTATCCCCACCGACATCACCGATGGCTTCTTCCCAGGTTTGCTCCTGACGACGATGACGAACAATCAGCCAAATCAATAGTAACAGTAGTAAAAAGCCCAGTAACAGTTCCATCAGATAATTGCTGACAAAAGCCTTACCGGTATCAAGATAATTGGCTGCAGCAGGTTTATCTGTTGGCGCAAGAGCCGATTCATCGGTATTAACTTCAGTCACGTCTTCAGTTGAAACCGTGGCATCGTTATCTTGTTGTGCCGGAGTACTGTCATTATCGGTATTCACGGTCGCCAAAGGCTGAGTAGTATCGGCCGACACTGAATCATTCTCGAGCATTGACTGCAGACGGGCCATGTCTTCATCTTTTAACGATAGCAATCGACGCATGGTTTCGAGCTGTTCTTCCATTGCGTCCATGCGTTCTTTGAAGTCAATATTCTCCTGATTCTGTGCTTCAATTGTTTCCTGAGCCAATGTCAGTTGCTCATTAAGTTTTTGCACGTCAGGATCGCCGAGTTCAGATGGATCAGCTTCAGCATCACCATCATCTGCGGCGGCT
>DASSWO010000012.1:0-3724 GCA_035704795.1 Methylophaga sp.
CCGCAAGAGGTTAACCGCGTTGATAGCTGGGTACAAGAAGCCATTAGCCGGGGCGCAGCATGTTTATCGGGTGGTAAGGGCCTGCCGAATAACTGTTATGCACCAACGGTATTATTTGATCCGCCAAGTGATGCCAAAGTCACGCAACATGAAATTTTTGGACCCGTGGTCTGTATTTATCCGTTTGACGATTTGGATGAAGCCATTACCGCGGCCAATAGTACTGATTTTGCCTTCCAGGCATCGGTATATAGCCAGGATATTGATCAGGCGATGTACGCTGCTTGCCGTTTGGATGCTTCAGCAGTGATGATTAATGAACATACCGCGTTCCGGGTTGACTGGATGCCGTTTGCTGGCCTCAAACATTCAGGTCACGGTACCGGCGGTATTGCATACTCTATGGAGGATATGCAAGTCGATAAAATGATTGTGCTGACATCGAAAGCGATTCCCTAATCGACAAACAAAAAAAGACCACCCGAAGGTGGTCTTTTTGATCTCGACAATGTTATATCAAGACTTATTCATCCATCATTCGCAACATCCACGCAGTTTTTTCGTGAATAGTCATACGATCACCGACCAACGCTGCGGTTGATTCATCTTCCGCCTCTTCGGCCAGTTTCAACGTATCGCGGCAAGTTTTCACCACTTGCTCATGACTGTGGTTGAGGATGCGGACCATTTCTTTGGCGTCTGGCACACCCTCAACTTCTTTGATAGAGCTGAGCTCGGCAAAAGCTTTGTAAGTGCCCGGTGCAGCAATGCCCAACGTACGAATACGTTCAGCGATTTCATCAACCGCAGTCGCCAATTCGGTGTAATGCTCTTCAAACATTAAATGTAGATCACGGAAACGCGGACCACTTACGTTCCAGTGGAAATTATGGGTTTGCAGATACAAGGTGTAAGAATCGGCCAGCAGATGCTTCAGACTCTCAGCAACCTTTGTACGATCTTTCTTATTAATACCAATATCAATTGAACTCATTATTTACCTCCTGATAAAAAATTCCTGTAAGCCTGCGTCGCGAATTCAACACTGGACCTAGCCTTCCTATTAATCATTTAGCTTACCTAGTAGTCAAGCGGCTAGGCCACCTAGTTCCGCCAATCAGTCTATACAGATTAGCTTTATAAGAACTAAGCTATACATAGAATTGTTAAAAATAATGCTCTATTTAATCAAACACTGACGATTGATTATTTAAAATTTATATTAAGGATTAACTACATTATCCTCATTAATCTAGATTAATATATTTAATAGTCAAAATGGTTTATTTCATTGGCAACAATCGATTTCACCGATTATAAGCTCAACGAATTGAACGGTAAACACCCATGCGACCACGTTTACTGAGCACCAATTGCCACAGCTGGCCTTGCTTACAACGGAAAAACCCAGCACAAGCATGCAGGTAATATTTCCACATCCTATAAAACCGCTCATCGTATTGATTACGAAATCGCGGCCAGGCCTTATCAAAGTTTTGCCACCACGCCATCAGCGTTTTATCGTAATCAGGGCCGAAATTGTGCCAGTCTTCAATCAAAAACCGGCCATTCAGGACATCTCCTAATTCCTGAGCAGAGGGCAACTTGCCATTCGGAAAGATGTATTTATCAATCCAGGCATCAACTTTTAATGATGTCTGGGCAACCCCGATGGTGTGTAATAAAAACAAACCCTCGTCTTTCAACAGACGATGAACATTATCAAAGTAGGTCGGATAGTTTTTCGGGCCGACATGCTCAAACATACCTATCGAAACAATTTTGTCGAATTGACCACTCATTTCCCGGTAATCTTTTAACTCAATGGTTACCGGCAGGCCAGCACAGCGTTCCTGAGCCAGTTTTTGCTGTTCCCTGGAAATAGTCACACCGACTACTTCAACACCATAATTTTCAGCAGCATATTGGGCAAAGCTGCCCCAGCCACAACCAATTTCAAATACTTTTTCTCCAGGTTTGAGCTCCAATTTACGGCAGATCAAATCCAGCTTGGCTATTTGTGCATCATTAAGATTATCGGCATTCGCCCAATAGGCACAGGAATAGGTCATAGTCGGATCCAGCATCGCTTCAAAAATATCATTGCCGGTATCGTAGTGCTGCTCACCAACCTGAAAAGCCCGTGAGCTGGTTTGCAGATTGAACAGATTTTGCCGAATGATTTCGCCGAGCAGCCGCAGTTTTACACCACCGCCCAGACGCTTTTCGACATTAATGTCCAGTAAGCGGGTGAACAAATCATCCAGTGCATGACATTCCCACATATTGTCCATATAACTTTCGCCAAAGCCCAGCGAGCCTTGTGTCAAAATGCGCCGGTAAACACGCTCATCAAAAACCTGAATATCCCAGGGATTGTTACCATTGAAGTTAATGCCGGCTTTAGCGGCAATAGCGCTAAGCGAAGGCGGCGCTTTGGCGGTTTCAGTTTGTTGCCGAGGCTGCTCATTCAAGCTGGACTGTCCTGACTGTATGCGTTGATTCATAAATGCAACCAAGCTCCCTGTTAGGTGACATCTATTACCATAGCGCATCTTATTGGCGATTTGAATCGGGATTTTGCTTGATATAAGGTCTTTAATTGCGGTCGTTAGGCCTATGCAAAATATTCAAGAACTCAACTATGTTGTCGATAACCGGATTGTCGTTGGCTGCTTTAGCCAGCTTTGTTAAGACACAAGATTTGTCTGTACCAGCCGCACAGGCTTTTGATATTGGAGAATATCAATGAAGAAAAACCTCCCCATCACCGATGTTGAAGTCCCTTTCCCTGATGGCGAAGAAATCATTTCTACCACCAACCTGAAAGGGGTTATTACCAGCTTCAACGAGACTTTTCAGGCTATTAGTGGTTTTGAATACGATGAACTCATCAACAAAAATCACAATGTTATTCGTCATCCGGAAATCCCCCCCGCAGCCTTTGATGATTTATGGAAAACCGTCAAAACCAACCAGCATTGGATGGGGATTATCAAAAATCGGGTCAAAAATGGTAATCATTACTGGGTAGATGCTTATGTCAGCCCCATCGTTGAAAATGGTGAATCGTCGGCTATGAATCAGTTCGCTCAAAACCAAGCCGCGAAAGGGTTAACCGCGCTGACAGGATTTATAAACAGATCAATGCTGGCAAACGTGCCAAAGTCGAGGGTTGGGCAGCCAATTTAAGCCTGGGCCAACGCTTCTTACTCAGTCATTTATTAGCGCTGCTTATCGGCGCCGCTATTTTTTCGGTCACACCTGACTTGTTCAGTGGCTTGCCGCTGATTGGCAGCCTGTCAGGCGCTTTAATCAGTTATATATTGCTTAGCAAATGGGCTGCAAAACCATTAAAAGAAGCGGCCGCTAAAGCCCGCAAAGAGATTGATAACCCTTTAATGGCGCTGGTTTATACCGGTCGTAATGATGAAATCGGCCAGATTCAATTAACAGCAGACTTACTGCGCGGCCGTTTACGGACTACGTTAAGTCGCATGAAAGAATCTGCAGGCGATATTGCCCATGAATCTGATGACAGTGCCCGTTCAGTTTCATCTATTCACGCAGCCATCGGCGAACAAGCCGCGGAAATGGAGCAAGTCGCCACTGCCATGACCGAAATGACTGCCAGCATTCAAGAGGTGGCACGCAATGCCTCCGTCGCAGCCAGCAAAGCCCATGATGCTGATGAATTGTCGCAAAAAGGTGTGCATAGTGCTTC
>DASSWO010000193.1:0-3353 GCA_035704795.1 Methylophaga sp.
AAAGCCAAAAATGAAGCCCTTCGCGAACGCTAAAGGTATGGGTATTGAGATGAATCAGCATTTAACCGACCAGACCCGGGTTTATCTTGCCTTTGCTGATGCCAGTAAAGCGCGAGAAATCAGTGCCGTACTGAATAAAGAATATTTATGCTTTGCCTATCGGGATATTCGTGCTTTGCAACAAGCTGTATCAGTGCAGCCCGCGGCTATGTTGATTTGTGAACAAAGTCTGTTGGATTCGCAGCAAGCGGATGTAATGGTTGCTTTAAAAGCCGCCGCGCCTGATAGCCGGATTTTAATTGTTGGGCCCGAACAGCCCGTTGCTATACAGATAGCGGCTTTAAGACAAGGTGCCCGCGGCTATTTTAATCAAGATTTACCGTTGGAAAAATTGCGGATCGCCATTCATCTTATTTTGCAGGGTGAAGTATGGGTTGAACGGCATTTAATCAGCGAGTTGATTGATGAAATGAATCATGCGCCTAAAATTGATGATGCGCACCGTAAAGCGGCCGATAGTCTATCGCCCAAAGAGCGGGAAGTGGCTACTTTAGTCAGCCATGGTGCGACCAATAAAATGATTGCCCGGAAAATGGATATTACAGAACGAACTGTCAAAGCACATTTAACGACTATATTTCAAAAAATGAATCTGCCGGATCGTCTGTCATTGGCTATTGTATTTCGCGATTTACGATAGTTTTTTTGCGTTGAATTTAGGCCTATACTTAAATTCAATTTTTATGGAAAACTTACATAATAAGTTTGTTAATAATTCTGTGTTGCGTGAGGGGATGCCGCAAACAACACAACTCATAATTAATAGGATATGCATTATGAAACGGTTAATTTTCGCCATCCCATTTTTTGTTTATGCGAATGTTGCATCTGCTGAGACTTTACGTGAAGCGGTGGATATTACCTTAAAAACTAATCCCGATATTTTGGCCGCGGTACATGAGCGTCGTGCTGTATCAGAAGAAATCGAACAGGCCAGAGCAGGGTATTTTCCCACCTTGGATCTGGGACTTGGTACCGGCTATGAACGTACCAGTAATCCTGCGACCCGGAATAATCCCAACAACGGTGACAGTGTCGGCTATAACCGCAATGAAGCCAGCCTGAATGCACGGCAGATGTTATTTGACGGTATGCAGACCCAGAACGAGGTTAGCCGGCAAAAAGCCCGTACTAATTCGCGTGCTTTTACCGTTTCCAGCGTTGCTGAAAATACGGCATTGGAAGCTGTCGATGCATACTTGAATGTATTACAGCAACAGAAAATTGTTGAGCTTGCACAGGATAATCTGGAAGCGCATCTTCGCACTCATGACCAAATCATGTTGCGAGCGGAGAGGGGGGTTGGCCGCCGTGCTGATGTTGATCAGAGTTTGGGACGATTGGCTTTGGCAGAAACCAATTTAATGGCTGAGCAAAGCAATTTGCGTGATACCCAAACCAATTATCTCAGAGTCGTCGGGGTCATGCCCACTTCATTGAGCGAGCCTGAGTCACCCGCCAGTCTTATTCCAGCTACTGTAGAGGAAGCAATTGCCCAAGCGGTCAGTAATCATCCGACATTAAAATCGGCTAAAGCCGATGTTGCGTCTGCTCATTATCAGCATGACACTGCTTTAGCCCCTTTTTTCCCGCGAATAGATTTTGAAGTCGGCGTCCGGCAAGATAATAATATTGATGCGGTACGTGGCTCAGATCGTGATTTTCAGGCGATGCTGAGACTTCGTTATAATCTTTATAATGGTGGCCGGGATCTGGCGCGTCGTGAGGAGACGGCTGCATTGATTAATCAGGCAGCGGAAATTCGAAATAATACCTATCGTCAGGTAGAAGAAAGTACCCGTTTATCGTGGAATGCGCTGCAGACGGTTCGTAATCAGATGGCGTATTTTGAGACCTATGCTGCGGCAGCTGAAAAAACACGTGATGCCTATCAACAGCAGTTCAGCTTAGGTCAGCGCACGTTACTGGATTTGTTGGATTCAGAAAACGAGTTATTCCGCTCACGTATTTCGTTGACGGAAGCGCAGTACGACGAAAAGTATGCCATGTATCGTATTTTGAATAGCATGGGTTTGTTATTAGAAGGTTTGGAAGTTCAAGCGCCTGAAGCGACTGAGACGGTTGCTATTAACTAAATATCATTTCAGTTTTTTTGTAGCCACGGCCAGCCGGCCGTGGCTTTTTTTTTGCATTTATGCAGCTTTTCTGTGCTGCCGTGTATCGTGCTATCATAACCAGCCCAATTGAGGGGATAATCAAGAGTTTTCATGAGTAAGCAAGCATCATTTTCCTACGAGGAGCTATTGCAGTGCGGTCACGGCGAGATGTTCGGACCCGGCAATGCGCAACTGCCTATCCCGAATATGCTGATGATGGATCGCATCAGCCATATCGCCAACACTGGAGGGGCCTACGGTAAGGGTGAAATCATTGCCGAACTCGATATTCATCCGGATCTGTGGTTTTTTGCTTGTCACTTTCCAGGGGATCCGGTGATGCCGGGCTGTTTAGGTCTGGATGCGATGTGGCAGTTGGTGGGTTTTTTCCTGGCTTGGGATGGTAACCCCGGGCGCGGTCGGGCGCTGGGTTCTGGTGAAGTAAAGTTTACCGGGCAAGTTTTGCCAACCGCGAAAAAAGTCACATATAAAATTGACTTAAAACGGGTGATTGCCCGGAAATTGGTGCTTGCAATTGCAGATGGCACGGTTTCAGTTGATGGCCGCGAAATTTATGTTGCCAAAGATCTGCGGGTTGGTTTGTTTACATCCACGGATGATTTTTAGGATATGACGATGCGACGTGTAGTTGTAACGGGTTTGGGGATTACTTCCTGTCTGGGGTTAGATGCTGCAACGGTCAGCGAATCGCTGCGGTTGAGCCGCTCAGGCATCAAGTTCAAACAAGTTTATGCGGATATGGGTTTTCGTAGTCATGTTGCCGGCTTTTTTGAGATTGATTTTAAAGAGTATATCGATCGCAAGGTTTTGCGGTTTATGGGCGATGCGGCGGCTTACGCTTATATCGCTATGCAACAGGCTATCGCTGACTCAGGTTTAATTGAGGCTGATGTGTCTAACCCACGTACCGGTCTGATTATGGGCTCCGGCGGTGCTTCGTCATCCAATCAGGTTGAAGCAGCTGATATCCTGCGCGAAAAAGGTTTGAAACGGGTTGGTCCTTATCGTGTCACCCAGGTGATGGGCAGTACCACTTCAGCTTGTTTAGCGACACCGTTTAAGATTAAAGGTGTTAACTACTCGATGTCATCGGCGTGTGCCACCAGCGCGCACTGTATTGGCAGTGCCATGGAGCAGATTCAGCTTGGCAAACAA
>DASSWO010000198.1:0-4763 GCA_035704795.1 Methylophaga sp.
GCAATGTCACAGAATTGAAAAAATTACTGGCCAGAATAAAGTAAAGCTTGGAATGCGTTGACCCCGTAAGCGGCATCTCTCTATAATGTCGCGATTTGCTTCATGCAAAATAAAATCCAGCAGGCGCCGATGGATCGATTAGTCCGAGCACAGCCAGTCAACCACGTGTTGCGTTGGCAATGTGTAATGCTGGTATTGATAACCTTAGTTGGATTTATTTGGCAGGGAATGGCTGTCGCTACCGCACTCTTATATGGGGCTGGTATAGCGATATTCAATACCTTGCTAATGAAATGGCATTTGCATCGTGCAGCTTATTCTGCACGCGCCGATGCCGAGAAAAACTTAAGTAAAGCATACAGATGTGTCGTTGAGCGCTGGGCTAGTAACTTAGTGTTGTTTGCCATCGGTTTTGCGGTTTTGGCGCTGGCGCCGTTGCCCCTGCTGATTGGCTTTATGCTGACACAACTGATGTTGTTTTTGGGATATACGAACCGGACTTGAATCCAGACATGGCTAGTGAACAGATAACTACATCAGAATATATTAAGCATCACCTTCAGAACCTGACGTTCGGTCAAAAACAAGCTGAAACCGATCCTGGCGTTTGGATGCCAACCGGTGAATGGGGTTTTGCCATGTCACCTGCAGAAGCTACCAACATGGGTTTCTGGTCTATTAACGTCGATACGATGTTTATGTCGATTTTGTTGGGCGCGCTGATGATGTGGTTTTTCCGCAGTGTTGCCGTTAAAGTCTCAGCCGGCATTCCTACTGGCGCACAAAACTTCGCTGAAATGATCATCGAGTTTATCGATGACACGGTCCGTGGCTCTTTTTCGGGCGGTAAAAATAATCTGGTGGCGCCCTTGGCACTGACGATTTTTGTCTGGGTGTTTTTGATGAATCTGATGGATTTAATTCCAGTCGATTTAATTCCGATGGCCGTTATGTATGGTTCTGCCTGGGCATTTGGCGTTGATCCACATGATGTGTTCTTCAAAATCGTACCAACGACAGATCCTAATGCCACACTGGGCATGGCGTTATTCGTATTCTTATTAATGCTGTATTACAGCTTCAAGATCAAAGGTGCTGGCGGTTTCATTGGCGAACTGACTCTGCAGCCTTTCGGTAAATGGGCACTGCCTATCAACTTTGTCCTGGAAACAGTGACATTGATTGCCAAGCCGTTCTCTTTAGCATTACGGTTGTTCGGTAATATGTATGCCGGTGAAATGGTGTTTATTTTGATTGCCACCATGTACGGTGCCGGCATTCTCCTGGGTTCATTTGCCGGTTTGTTACAAGTCGGTTGGGCAATTTTCCATATTCTGATCATTACTTTGCAGGCATTCATCTTTATGGTGCTGACCGTAGTGTATATAGATATGGCGCATCAGGAACATCACTAGGTTTTATTGGGTTTTAATTTCTTTTTTTGGTCAATATTTAGTTGTAGGAGAGAAAAAATGGATATGGGTTTAGTTTACATCGCGGGTGCTCTGATGATTGGTTTGGGCGCATTGGGCGCTGCTATCGGTGTTGGTATGCTGGGCGGTCGTTTCCTGGAAGCTGCTGCACGTCAACCTGAATTAGTGCCAATGCTGCGTACACAGTTCTTCCTGGTTGCCGGTCTGGTTGATGCGGTACCTATGATCGCTGTCGGTTTGGCAATGTACGTTCTGTTCGCGGTTGCGGGTTAAGGAATTTTTTGAACCCCATTTGCGATAACAGAGAGGTATTAGCATGAATATCAATGCAACCTTGATTGGCCAGTTGATTGCTTTCGCGGTTTTTGTCGCGTTTTGCATGAAGTACGTATGGCCTCCCATCATGCAAGCGTTGGAAGAGCGCAAAAAGAAAATTGCCGATGGTTTGGCAGCGGCCGAACGTGGTCGTCATGAACAGGAACTGGCCGAAAAACGTGCCCAGCAAGTGATTCATGAAGCCAAAAATCAGGCAAGCGAAATCGTTTCACAAGCCCAGCGCCGTGGTAACGAAATTGTCGATGAAGCAAAAACCAATGCCCGCACTGAAGGTGAGCGCATTCTGACTTCTGCCCGTGCAGAAATTGATCAGGAAGCCAACCGGGTGCGTGACGAGTTGAGAAGCCAAGTATCTGCCGTCGCATTGGCCGGTGCTGGAAAAATTCTCGGCCGTGAAATCGACGATAAAGCGCATACCAAGCTGCTTGATGAATTGGTCAGCCAAATCTAGAGGAATCATAGGATGGCAGAAGTAATAACCATCGCACGCCCCTACGCTGTTGCAGTATTTTCGCTGGCGCAGGAAAAAGGCGAGTTGCAGGCCTGGTCTGAACTACTGCAAGTAGCTGCACAATGTGCAGATAACCATGAAGTGCAGGCCATTCTGACCAATCCTGCGGTCAGCGACGAACAGGCTGTCAATCTGCTCGGTGATGTGGTGGGTGAATTATCCGCCGATGCGCGTAATTTTCTGTTGCTGTTAGCCGAAAACAACCGGTTACTGCTGTTACCAGAAATTGCCACACTGTTTGAGCAGTTGCGTGCCGAAGCCGAGCAAATGATGACTGCTGAAGTGGTCACGGCCCGTGCTTTGACCGATGCGCAAAAAACCAATATCGCAGCCGCATTGAAAAAGCGTCTGGGCAAAGAGGTTACGTTGACTGAACAAGTCGACGAAAGCCTGCTGGGCGGCGCAATCATTCGGGCAGGCGATCTGGTTATCGATGGATCTGCCTTAGGTAAATTGAACAGACTGGCCAACGCGATTCGCTAATCGGCCCGTTAAAGAGGAAACAGAGATGCAACTGAATTCAGCAGAAATCAGTGACCTGATCAAAAAGCGTATTGAAAGCTTTGACGGGGCAACTGAAGCACGTACCGAAGGCACCGTAGTCGGTGTAACAGACGGTATCGTGCGTATTCATGGTCTTGCCGATGTCATGTCCGGGGAAATGCTTGAGTTTCCTGGTAACACATTCGGTATGGCGCTTAACCTTGAGCGTGACTCCGTTGGTGCCGTAATTTTAGGCGACTACCAACACATCACCGAAGGCGATAAAGTCAAATGTACTGGCCGGATTCTGGAAGTGCCAGTAGGTGAAGCCTTGCTGGGTCGTGTTGTTGATTCATTGGGTAAACCAATTGACGGCAAAGGCGACATTGACGCTAAAGAAGTCTCACCAATCGAGAAAGTTGCACCCGGCGTTATCGCTCGTAAATCGGTTGACCAACCTATTCAAACCGGTTTGAAATCAATCGATGCCATGATTCCAGTGGGTCGTGGTCAGCGTGAGTTGATTATCGGTGACCGTCAGACGGGTAAAACCGCTATCGCAGTTGATGCCATCATCAACCAAAAAGGTACAGGCGTTAAATGTATCTATGTAGCGATTGGTCAAAAAGCCTCTTCAATTGCCAACGTTGTTCGTAAGCTGGAAGAGCATGATGCATTGGGTCACACCATCATCGTTGCAGCTTCGGCTTCTGATTCAGCGGCACTGCAATTTATCGCGCCATACGCGGGTTGCTCAATGGGCGAATACTTCCGCGATAAAGGCGAAGACGCGCTGATTATTTATGATGATTTGACCAAGCAAGCCTGGGCTTACCGTCAAGTATCTCTGTTGCTGCGTCGTCCGCCAGGTCGTGAAGCATATCCTGGTGACGTTTTCTATTTGCATTCACGTCTTTTGGAACGTGCAGCACGTGTAAACGAAGATTACGTAGAAAAATTCACTGACGGTAAAGTGACAGGCAAAACCGGTTCATTGACCGCATTGCCAATTATCGAAACCCAAGCCGGTGACGTTTCTGCTTTCGTACCAACTAACGTGATTTCGATTACAGATGGTCAGATCTTTTTGGAAACTGACTTGTTCAACGCTGGTATCCGCCCTGCGATTAACGCTGGTCTGTCGGTATCGCGTGTTGGTGGTGCAGCGCAAACTAAAATCATCAAGAAACTGGGCGGTGGTATTCGTCTGGATTTGGCTCAGTATCGTGAGTTGGCGGCATTTGCCCAGTTTGCTTCAGACTTAGACGAAGCAACCCGTGCCCAAATCAGCCGTGGTCAGCGCGTTACTGAACTGATGAAACAAAAACAATATCAACCACTGTCTGTAGCTGAAATGGCGATTTCGTTGTTCTCTGCTAACGAAGGCTTTTTGGATGATGTTGAAGTTAGCAAAATCGGTTCTTTCGAATCGTCACTGTTGGCATACATGCGTTCACAACAGACTGAGCTGATGGATACTATCAACAAAACAGGCAATTTCGATGACGATATCGCTGGCAAAATGCGCAGCGCTATTGAGAAATTCAAAGCCAACGGCAGCTGGTAAGCGAGGCATAATTCATGGCTAGCGGTAAAGAGATACGCACCCAGATAGCGAGCATCAAAAGCACGCAGAAGATCACTTCTGCGATGGAGATGGTGGCTGCCAGTAAAATGCGTAAAGCTCAAGAACGCATGGCGGCGACACGTCCTTATGCTGATAAGATTTTAAATGTTATTCAGCATTTGGCTTACGCGAATCCTGAGTATCGGCACCCGTATTTGCAGGAGCGCGAAGAAACACAACGCGTTGGCTACATTGTGGTGTCTTCAGATCGCGGCTTGTGTGGTGGCTTGAACAATAATCTGTTCAAAGAAGTACTGAAAGACATTAGCGCTAAGTCTGATAAAGGCTTACAAGTTGATATTTGTGCGATTGGTCAAAAGGCCTCGACATTTTTCAGTCGTTTGCCCGTCAATATGGTTGCGCAGGTCACCCA
>DASSWO010000200.1:0-11233 GCA_035704795.1 Methylophaga sp.
TTCCGATACTGCCGGACTGCATGACGCCACCGATAATAAAGTGGAATTAGAAGGCATTCGTCGTACCCGCAATGAATTAGCCCAGGCCGACCATATTTTACTGTTGGTCAACGATACCAATGGTGTGACTGAGCAGGATAAAGTGATTCTGGCAGATCTGCCGGCAGATAAACCGCTGACCCTGATCCGTAATAAAATTGACCAGAGCGGCCATTCGCCAAAGCATTTGCAGGAAAACGGCCTGGACGTTATTTATCTATCTGCCAAAACCGGCGACGGCATGGATTTGCTGACCCAGCATTTACAAAATGCCGTCGGTTTTCATCCCGACGATCAGGGTGTATTTATTGCCCGTCGCCGGCATCTGGATGCCCTGCAACGGGCTCAGGAAGCGATTGAATCGGGCTATAACTGCCTAACCGGTATGGGCGCCGGTGAACTGCTTGCCGAAGAGCTGCGCCAAGCCCAGCAAGCGCTGGGTGAAATCACCGGCACTTTCACCAATGAAGACCTGCTGGACCGTATCTTTTCTAGTTTTTGTATCGGTAAATAACGATATATCTGCGGTAAAACCGCACCCTAAACTTGAAGAAACACCTGAATTATGCAGAACGATTTCCCCTATCAAGATACCCAGATAAGCGAACTCCATGAAACGCGGCATCGGTGGTTACTGGACTTCGTTATTGCCAGTGGTGTCGATAAGCTTGTTGAGCTGGGTTGCGGTTCAGGACGTTTATTGTGGAAGATTCTCCAACATACTGATTGTTGGGTAACCGGCGTCGATGACTCTGGTCTGTCGGTGATGCAGGCGCGCAGTAATCTAGCGGCTTTTTTGATGGGACAGGCGCCTAGGGCAACGTTACGAGTTGGCAGTTATCTGGAGGCATTACCAGATTTACAGGCTATGCCGCTCATAATCATGACCGAGACTATAGAGCATATAATGCCGACCGATTTGTCGCGGGTTGAGCATAACGTCTTCGGTAATATGACACCTAAACAGTTAGTCATGACGACGCCGAATGCCGAGTTCAATATTGTTTATGGGCTGACTGCCAGACAATACCGCGATCCGGATCATAAATTTGAATGGTCACGGCAAAAATTCAGACAATGGGCGCAAGGTGTTGCTCAGCGCAACCTTTATCAGGTGCGTTTCGTTGGCATTGGGGATCATGAGCCGGGACTGGGGCAACCAACCCAGGTCGCGATATTTACAAAAAACGAGGCCATAGATTGTTAACATTGTTACCGTAGGCTATGAGCTTTAAAGACAACTGATGATGAAGTAAGGGGCGTGCATGCTAAGGCTTTATAAGATTGCGCTGGGGCGGATCCAGGAAATCCCGGTGACCGACGTGTTGACGGTAGATTTGCTGAAACAAGCCGATTGGATCGATGCATTGGAACCAGATGAAGACGAACGCGCTTTACTGGCGACCTTGTTTAGTGACGAAGTGCCTGATATAGAAGATGTGGAGGAAATCGAAGCTTCAGCGCGCTGCTTTGCTGACCAAGATGGTTTACATGTGCATTCGATGTTTCTGGGCGCTTCGGAAGGCCGGCATCAGACTGTATCAGTAGCGTTTATTTTGCAGCCAGAGCGGCTGATTGCTATTCGTGATGGTGAGCTCAGTGATTTTCGCTTATTGCGGATGCGGGCGCGCCGCGGTCAGATAAGTTGTACAACACCGACAGAGTTACTGGTGACCTTGTTGGAACAAAAAGTTGAAAACCATGCCGATACCCTTGAGGATATTCATCGGCAGCTGGAAAAAGTCAGCCATTTTGTCCTCGAAGAAGAAAACAGCGATCTGGAAGATGCCATCGGTCAGCTGGCACAACTGGAAGATAGCAATGGTAAAATGCGTTTGTGCTTAATGGATACCCAGCGGGATATTTCGTTTCTGCTGCGCCATTTGCCGCAGGTCGCTGAGCAGCGTGATACCCTGTATGAGATTTTGCGTGACTTGGAAACGCTGCTGTCGCACACCACATTTTTGTTCGACAAAATTAACTTTTTGATGGATTCGACGCAGGGCTTTATCAATATCAAGCAGGCGCAAATCATTAAAACCTTTTCCATTGCTGCGGTGGTTTTTTTGCCGCCGACCCTGATTGCCAGTATTTACGGTATGAATTTCAACACTATGCCGGAGCTTAGCTGGCAATTTGGCTATCCGCTGGCAATCGGCCTGATGATTGCCGCTGGCATCGCGCCGTATTGGGTATTCAAACGCAAAGGCTGGTTATAAAAAACCAGCAGACTGATAACAACAGGAGCAGAGAATATGAGCCGACATTTTGATAAAGCTGAGGGATTGAGTGAAAACCATGACCCGGCGACCCATGAGTTTGTCTTTAACCAAACCATGTTTCGGATCAAAGATCCCAAACGCACCCTGCATTTTTACAGTGAAGTGATGGGCATGACGTTGATTAAGCGTTTTGATTTCCCGGAAATGCAATTCACGTTGTACTTTATGGCGGCTATTTCGCCGATGGAGCAAAAAAACTGGTCAGAGGATAATAACGAGCGCATTAAACAGACCTTTGCCCGGCCAGCCATGCTGGAGTTGACTCATAACTGGGGCGACGAAGATAAAGACGATGTGCAATATCATAATGGCAACAGCGACCCACGCGGCTTTGGCCATATCGGTTTCGCAGTGCCGGATGTTGATGCTGCCTGTGAGCGCTTTGAAAAAGCGGGCGTGCCATTTGTCAAAAAACCCAATGACGGCAAGATGAAAGGCATTGCTTTTATTCAGGATCCTGACGGCTATTGGATCGAAATTTTCACTCCGGATCGCCAGCCAGAATTACTGAAAGATCATTTGGCATAAGCCTTTTTCTGTATGGCAGCTCATGACGGGCTGCCATTAATTTACGCCTGCCGCAATCCTTGAAGCGCATAACTCAGTTGCGTATGCTGAAGTTTACGACCGCTAAATCAAGGAGCGCAGGATGGCACTTGCATCGGCAAGATTGAGCACCAGTAAACTTTTAGTCAGCAGTCTGATGGCCTTATCAATATCACCGGTAATGGCTGAAGAAGAATCCGAAAATAATCCATTTAGTTATGAGCTGTATTTATCGCTGCGAATGCAGGCTGAATCTGTTCAACCTGATAACACAGCAGCGTTAGACGATTATCGTGGTTTGCGGGATGCTTTTTCACGGGTCGGTGTTAATGCGCAGTATGCATTTGACAAGGACACAGCCTTGTTTGCTCAGTTGGAAATCCCCTTTGATGCAGCTAACATTCGATTCCGGGATTCTTACGACCAGGGCGGATTAGGCCGTGATGATCGTGAAAGTTTACGAGTTGCCAGACTAGGCCTGAGCAGTACAATGGGGACTTTGGTGGCCGGCCAGCAATGGATGCCTTATTACAATGCGATATTATTTCCCGTCGATCAGTTCAGTACCCTTTACAGCGGTTTTGCCAGTTATACGACGTTTCGGGTGAAAGAAACGCTGGCCTATCAAAGCCCGATTTTAAACGGATTTAGTTTTGGCGGTTCTTACTCAAGCGCCGCAGGTAATGCCCGATCACCGTCGCGTATTGATGATCGACGGATCCAGACGGTAGCCAGTTATCAGCTTGATAATACCCGTCTGTCGATAGGGATGGATGATCGGGGGAATGCTCGCGGTTTTGAAGACAAAATCTATGGCGCGACCATATCTCATAACCGGGGTCCCTGGAATCTGGCACTGAAATATGAAGTGACTGATACCGATAATCCCAACAGTTTTTTTGGTGATGGTGCTGAAGCAGTTAATATTTATGCCAGTTACCGGCATGGCGATAATGTATTTAAGCTAATGACGGCGAATGTTGAAAGCTACGGTGAAGCGATAATCCATGCCGGTATCGATCATCACTTTAATGATGAGTTAACACTATTTGCTGAGTTTTATCAGGAACAGGAAACAGCCGCCCTGACCTGCAAAAAGTGCGGTCTGGACGGCTTTAATGCAGCAGCCAGTGGTGGCAAGGTCATCGCCGTAGGCTTTCGCTATAGCCTTAGCTCATACTAAGAAGACTTATATCCCGTTTCCGGATCGTGCAAATCGCCATTTTCGTCGAGCATGTCGTCATGTTCATCCATTTTCCATGGCAATATGCCCGGCGAAATATGCAAAAAGTGCAGATATTTTTCAAATTGTGTCAGTAAATCATCAATGATTTCCTGCTCGCTGCAACCGTAAATATCATAAGATGCACCACCGCGGCGCATAAACACCTCGGCGCGATAATAACGTTTATCGCCATCCGCATCATCGGTCATTTCCGGATAAGCAAAGGTTGGGGTTGAATAGCCACGCATCCGCACTTCATAAATAAAGTCGAGCTCCCCCTCACGGATGACTTCAATATAGGCGCGGTGTTGTTCATCATCAAAAAATACCGATACCGGCCAGCCCTGATTTTTTAACTCAGTTTCGACATGCTGCATCGCCGGGTAAATTTTGTCCCGGACATAGCCTGAAACTTGCTGAAAGTCAGGATAGCTAATCAGGCTGGTCAGCCGCTTTTTCCACTGTTTCGGATTATGCTGCCAATGGTGCATCGCTGCACTGAGACTGGCTTCGCGATGTCCTTCAATCAATAGTGCTCGCCACATGCCTATTGCAGCTAATATCATAATGATGGCAAAGGGCAGCGCACTGGTAATGCTCATGGTCTGTAATGCCCCCAAACCACCGGCTACTAATAAAGCCGCCGCAACCACGCCTTCTAGCGTCGCCCAAAAAACCCGTTGCCATATAGGGGTTTTGCTAATGCCGCCAGCTGCTAAAGAATCTATGACCAGTGAGCCGGAATCTGATGACGTTACAAAAAAAGTTATAATCAGAATCACGGTGACAAACGAAACAAAACTGGTCCACGGTAATTGTTCAAATAGTTTGAACAAAGCAATCGCTGTATCGTTTTGTACTTCGGTGATTAGCGCGGTATACCCTTCATTCATAATCAGGTGCAGTGCCGTGTCACCAAAAATTGAAAACCACATGAAAGTGAAAATAGTCGGCACAAACAGCACGCCAAACACGAATTGCCGAATGGTCCGGCCACGGCTGATTTTGGCAATAAACAAACCAACAAATGGGGCCCAGGCAATGGTCCAGCCAAAGATAAATAACGTCCAGTTACCGATCCAATCGCTGCGGGTATAAGCCTGCAAATTGAAGGTGCGCTCAACGATATTATTGAGATAACTGCCAGTATTTTGTAAAAAAGTCTCCAGAATAACGATAGTCGGCCCAACAATAAACACAAACAGCATCAATGCGATAGCCAATAACATATTAACTATCGACAGACGTTTGACGCCTTTATCAAGACCGGCCACGACCGACATAATCGCCAACATTGTAATCCCGGCGATAGTGATGACTTGTACCGTAATACTGACCGGGATGTCTTCCCAAAGATAATTCATACCCGCATTGATTTGCGCCACTGATAAACCCAGCGTGGTGGCAATCCCAAATAAGGTGCCGAGGATAGCGATGACATCAACGGTATGGCCAATGGGCCCATAAATTTTATCGCCAATCAATGGATACAGCGCAGAACGCATCGACAGCGGTAAACCGTGACGAAAAGCAAAATAGGCCAGTACCAAACCGGTTAGGCCATAAATTGCCCAAATATGAAAACCCCAATGGAAAAAAGCAATTTGCATCGCCTGCTTCGCCGCATCAACGGTTTCTGGCGCGCCTGCTGGTGGCGCAGCATAATGTAGCACTGGTTCGGCAACACCAAAAAACAGCAGGGCAATGCCGTAACCGGCAGAAAAAAGCATGGCAAACCAGGCGGGGAAACTGTATTGCGGTTCTGCATGATCCGGCCCTAATTTAGTTTTGCCCCAGCTGGACAAGCCCACCACCACGATAAATACCAGAAAAAACGCCACAGCAAGCATATAGAACCAGCCAAACGTTTCAGTCAGAAAAGCCAGTACATCAGCAAATAGTTCACCTGCTAGATGTGGATTGCTGATGGTACCGATGACCAATAACAGGGTGACAATAACAGCGGGAAAAAAAACAGGTATAAGAATGGTGCTGCGGGGTGTTGAAGCTGACTGATCGATAGTCATGGCAGGTTCCTAATTGCTTATTTAAGGCAAATCAGCCGCATGGCAAACGAGTAAATCATGAGGCGGCCAACAGAATCGTTCCCTACGCATTTTGGTGATGCGAGCGCTGGCTGTCAAACCAGCTAGACTGCGGATACAAATAAAAACGCCGCTGAAGCGTCAACTTCAGCGGCGTTAGTGTTGCGATTTATTGGACGATTTAGTCGCCTTTAGGACCTAACAGGAACCAGATAATCAGCCCCAGTAATGGGAATAACAGCAGAATCAGGATCCACAATAGTTTTGCAACGCCACCCGCTGAACTTTTAGCGACTTTAATGATCGCCCAAATAACGATAATTAACCAAATCAGACCTAACAGGCCACCGATTTCCAAGCCCATAAACTCGCTCCTTTGCTCGTGCAGAAAAATGGCCTACCAGAATAGCCAGAAAACGTCACAGTTGCCACTTAAGGTGTCTTGGTTTGCGTTAATAATCCGCCACCCAGCGCTTTATATAGCGTCAGTTGATTACGTAAGCGTGCCAGATCGGTGGCTATTTCGGCCAATTGCGCATCGATTAAGCTGCGCTGAGCATCGAGTACTTCCAAATAGCTATCAACACCGGCATCAAAGCGTTTTTTTGCCAACTCCAGACTGCGCGCTGTGGCTTGCCTTAAATCCTGTTGGGCTGACAGTTGAGCTTCCAGTGTTTGCCGTGCTTGCAGCTCATCATAAACTTCTTTAAATGCCCTTTGAATAACTTCCTGATAACGCACGATACTGATTTCTTTTTCCAGTTCGGCAACATCCAGATTGGCGTTATTAATACCCCAGTCAAGCAGTGGAATACTAAATTGCGGTGCTATCTGCCAGGTACGACTACTCGATTCCAGCAAACCCGCCGGATTGGTCGCAGCCAGTCCCAGACTGCTGGTCAAACTTATCCTTGGGAAAAAAGCAGCCCTTGCTGCGCCAATGTTGGCGTTGGCGGCCTTAATGGTTAGCTCTGCTGCGATGACATCGGGACGTCGTAATAGCGCATCAGATTGCAGGTTATCTGGCAATTTATGCAATAAATCAGCGGGTTGCCATTGAACGGCATAGTCGGTTTTTTCTAATGGTTGACCGACCAGCAATTCCAATAAGGTGAAATTCTGATTGGCCTGTTGCTGGAATTCGGCCACGGCGATGCGCGCTTCATGAACGGCGGTTTCTGCTTGACGCAAAGCCAGCTCAGATGACAAGCCACCTTCATAACGACGTTTAATTAACTGATAACTTTCTTCGCGAGCTTCGCGGGTTGATTGTGCTAAATCTAACTGCGCCAGGCTGGCCTGCCAGCTCAGATAAGCATCCGCGACTTCGGCAACTAAGGTTAGCTGCGTGCTTTTAAGGCTCGCATCCTGAGATAAAAACTCATTTAACGCCGCTTGTTCCAGACTTTCGAGACGCCCAAAAAAATCGATTTCCCACGATGGAATGCCTACACCAACACTATACTCTTCAAAAATACCGCTTTGGCCAAACTCATTGGCATTAGCCGAAAACCGTTGTCGGTTGTAGCCTGCCTGACCATCCAACATCGGTAATTGTTCAGCGCGGCGGATTCGATATTGAGCACGCAGTTGCTCAACCATTAATGCCGTCGCCTGCAGATTGCGATTATTGTTCAGTGACAGGCCAATCAATTCTTGCAGGATCGGATCCTGATAAAAATCCTGCCAGCCAATATCGGCAGCGGTTAATGATTCACTATCACTGTCTTGGTCAGGCAGTGGAATGGGATTCTCAGGCCGTTGATAATCGGGGATCATCGAGCAGCTGCTCAAAGTCAATACCAATAGACTGACAGTGAGACAAGTCCGTGAAAGTGTCATGCCAAATCTCCTGTGGCAGTCGTTTGTCTGGTCGGTGTCTTGCCAGTAAGTTTCGCTGATAAGCGGAATACCACGACAAAAAATACCGGAATAAAGAAAATCGCTAGCGTGGTTGCTGCCAGCATACCGCCAAATACGGCGGTACCAATGGCATTTTGGGCGCCGCTGCCGGCGCCATTGGCTATCATCAGTGGTGTCACACCGAGCATAAAGGTCAATGCTGTCATGGCAATCGGTCGTAGCCGCATACGAATGGCTTCCAGGGTCGACTCCGTCAGCGATTGGCCCTGTTCATAGAGCGATTTAGCAAATTCAACAATCAAAATCGCATTACGCGCTGATAAACCTATCGTTGTTAACAGACCCACCTGAAAGTATATGTCATTGGACATTTCTCTTCCCAGTGCAAATATTACGGCACCAAGCACGCCCAGCGGCACGACCAGCATTACTGAAAAAGGCACCGACCAGCTTTCATAAAGCGCCGCTAAAAACAGAAACACTACCAGAATGGACAGAGCATAAAGTATTGGCGCTTGTGCGCCGGATTTGCGTTCTTGTAGTGATAAAGCAGTCCATTCATAACCAAAACCTGCGGGCAATTCAGCCACCAGTTCTTCCATAGCCTGCATGGCGTCACCAGAGCTATAACCGTCAGCAGCCTGGCCTTGAATATTCATCGCTGGTACACCGTTGTAACGCTCTAACCGCGGTGACCCATAAATCCAGCGTGACGAACTAAACGCCGACATCGGTACCATTTCGCCCTCACTGTTACGCACATGCCAGTTGCCAACATCATCCGGCATCATCCGAAATGGCGCATCCCCCTGTACATAGACCCGTTTAACGCGACCCTCGTCAATAAAATCATTAACATAAGTCGAGCCCCAGGCGGTGCTGAAGGTATTATTAATATCATCCAGTGATACACCAAATGCCATGGCTTTTTGATGATTGACATCAATTTTGAACTGCGGCCGATCCTGCAAACCACTATGCCGTACCTGAGTAAGCCGAGGATCCTGATTTGCTTTAGCCAACAATTCATCACGGGCCTTCACTAATTTGTCGTGGCCCATGCCACCTAAATCCTGCAACATCAAATTAAACCCACTGGCATTGCCCAACTCACGTATAGGCGGCGGCGCAATGGCATATGCCGTGGCATCATTAAACTGACTGAAATGGGCCGATGCTCTGCCAGCAATCGCCTGGGCGCTTTGCTCAGGTTCGGTACGCTGATCCCAAGGTTTCAGATTAACGAAAATCAAGCCGCTATTTTGACCACGGCCGCTGAAACTATAGCCGATCACCGAAAATATCGATTCGACATTCTCTGATTCTTGCTCCAGATAATAATTTTCGATGCGGTTCATGACTTCAATCGAACGTTGTTTAGAAGCATTGACCGGCAGCTGCATTTCAGTAAATAAAATACCCTGATCTTCATCAGGGAAAAACGACGTCGGCAACTGGGTAAACAAATAACCAAGTCCGCCAACAATAAGTAAATACAGCAACATGATGCGACCAGAACGGGCGATCATATAACCAACGACACTTTGAGTGCCTTTGCTGGTGCGATCAAAGCTGCGGTTAAACCAGCCGAAAAAGCCTTTTTTCTTGGCCGGATCATGTTGGGCATCTTTGAGCATCGTGGCGCACAAGGCCGGTGTTAATGTCATCGCCACCAGCAGAGAAAGCGCCATCGCAGAGACTACGGTTATCGAAAACTGCCGGTAAATAACGCCGGTGGAGCCAGGAAAGAAAGCCATCGGAATAAACACCGCCGAGACGGTCAATACAATACCGACTAGTGCGCCGGTGATCTGATCCATGGATTTACGAGTCGCTTCTTTGGGGGACAGGCCATCTTCATGGATGACCCGCTCAACGTTTTCAACAACGACTATAGCATCATCGACCAGCAGTCCTATCGCTAGCACCATGGCAAACATGGTTAGCATATTGATAGAAAAACCAAAGGCCAACAAGATAGCAAAAGTACCCAGAATTACCACTGGGACGGCGATTGTCGGGATCAGCGTGGCGCGAAAATTCTGCAAAAACAGATACATCACCAAAAACACCAGAATCATGGCTTCAACCAGCGTAGTGACAACGCCTTTGATTGAGATTTTAACGAACGGGGTCGTGTCGTAGGGATAGGTAACTTTCAACCCTTCAGGGAAAAAAGGTTCCAGTTCGGCAATACGATCCCGTACCGACTGTGCCGTTTGCAATGCATTGGCACCTGAAGCCAGTGTTATGCCCAAACCCGCTGCGGGTTGTTTGTTGTACTCCGTTTCAAACTGAAAATTTTCACCGCCCAGAGAGACCTCGGCAACATCCCGGAGTTGAATGGCGGAGCCATCTGGATTGACTCGCAACAGAATGTTTTCAAATTCTTCAACGGTTTCCATCCGGGTTTCAACAACAATGCTGGCGGCAATTTGCTGGCCTTCAACGGCTGGCGTGCCACCGATTTCACCCGCCGCAATCTGCACATTTTGCTCACGGATCGCGTTGACAACATCTTCGGTAGTTAATTTGTAATTAGCCAGTTTGTCAGCGTTTAGCCAGATGCGCATCGCATATTGTGAGCCAAACAGGTTGATTTGACCCACACCGTTGACCCGACTGACCGGATCCTGAATTTTGGCAGCGACATAATCGGCAATGTCGTAACGATCCATTTGACCATTTTCCGAAACAAACCCCATGACCATCAAAAAGCCAGTGCTGGACTTGGTAACCCGGATCCCTTGTTGCTGTACCTCTTGCGGCAGTAACGGCATAGCCGCTTGCAATTTATTCTGAACCTGTACCTGAGCAATATCCGGATCAGTATCAGCTTGAAAGGTTAATGTGACCTGGCCAACACCACTGGAATCACTGGTTGAACTGATGTACTGCAAATCATCAAGCCCGGTCATGTTTTGCTCGATTATCTGGATGACGGAGTCTTCCACGACCTTGGCAGATGCGCCGGGGTAACTGGTGCGAATTTCAATAGCTGTCGGGGCAATACCTGGATACTGGGCAATGGGTAATAAAAAAATCGATAGCAGACCGGCCAGCATGACCAGAATGGCGATAACCCAGGCAAATATAGGTCGATCAATAAAAAAACGTGCCATAGATTAGCTCTCGTCGGTTGGGTGATCGTTTTTGGTGACGATATCCACTTCGTCACCTTCGGCGATTTTTTGCAGGCCTTCGACAATGACTTTATCGCCGCTTTGAAGGCC
>DASSWO010000225.1:0-9973 GCA_035704795.1 Methylophaga sp.
TTGTTTGATACCTGTGAAACCGAGAGTGAACGCATGATTGCTGCCGGTCTGCCCTTGCCCGCCTATGAAATGGTGCTCAAAGCATCCCATACCTTTAATTTACTCGATGCCCGCAAAGCGATTTCGGTCACCGAGCGGCAACGTTTTATTTTACGGGTGCGCACTTTAGCGCGCGCTGTGGCACAAGCTTACTTTGATCGCCGTGAATCATTGGGCTTTCCGATGTTGGCCAAGCAGGAGATCAGCGCATGAGCCAGCAGGACTTTTTATTTGAGCTGGGTACCGAAGAACTGCCGCCAACGACACTGAGTACCTTGAGCTGCGCGTTATTAGGCGGTATTGAGCAGGGACTGAAAGCAGCTGAATTAAGCTTTTCCAGTACGGCGGCATTCGCTTCTCCAAGACGTTTGGCTGTAACCGTTTATGATTTGCAAACCCAGCAAGCTGATCAGCATATTGAAAAACGCGGGCCGGCAGTCAGTGCGGCGTTTGATGATGAAGGTAATCCCAGCAAAGCGTTGCAGGGCTTTGCCAGATCCTGCGGTGTAGAAGTTGATGCGTTGGAAACGCTGGAAACCGATAAAGGCAAATGGCTGGTATATCGCCAGCAACAAGCCGGTCAATCCGCGGCGGCATTATTGCCACAGATCATTCAGCAGGCTTTAGATGCTTTACCGATTGCCAAACGCATGCGTTGGGGTAATTCCAGCGCCGAATTTGTCCGGCCAGTGCATTGGTTGGTGATGTTGCTCGGTGATGAGGTCGTGCCGGCAACCATTCTCGACACGCAAGCTGATCGCATTTCTTATGGTCACCGTTTTCATCACCCTCAGCCGATTCATATTAACAGTGCCCGCAGCTATGCATCGCAGTTGGAAACTGAAGGCCATGTGATTGCTGACTTTAACGCGCGGCGCGAAGCAATTCTTGGTCAGGTAAAAGAGTTAGCGAGCACGCTCGGTGGTGAAGCGATTATTGATAAAGACTTGCTCGATGAAGTCACAGGTCTTGTGGAATGGCCGGTAGCGATTGCCGGCAGTTTTGATAAACGCTTTCTGGAGCTGCCACCGCAGGCATTGATTTCGTCGATGCAAGGGCATCAGAAATATTTTCCGGTACAAGCAAAACCCGGTCAGCTGTTAGCGAATTTTATTACTGTCAGCAATATTGAAAGCCGCGATATGGCGCAGGTCATTGCCGGTAATGAGCGGGTAATTCGGCCACGGCTCAGTGATGCGGCATTTTTCTGGGATACCGATCGCAAGCAGCCTTTATCGGCAAGGCAAGAACAGTTAAAAACCATCGTCTTCCAAAATAAGTTGGGCACGGTCTACGATAAATCGCAACGGGTAGCTAAGCTGGCAGCTGTTATTGCTGAAAAAATCGCCGTAGATGCTGCACAAGCCGAGCGTGCCGGCGAATTGGCGAAATGCGATTTATTGACCGAAATGGTCGGTGAGTTTCCGGAATTACAGGGCATTATGGGCCGTAATTATGCGGCGCTTGATGGCGAGCCGGCCGCCGTTGCCGATGCGCTGGACGAGCAGTATATGCCACGTTTTGCTGGTGATGATTTACCGGTGGGCGGTATCGGGCAGGCGCTGAGTCTGGCCGAAAAACTTGATACATTGGTCGGATTATTTGGTATTGGCCAGCCTCCAACCGGTGCCAAAGATCCTTTTGCTTTACGGCGTGCAGCGTTAGGTGCGTTACGTATTATTATCGAAAAACAGTTGGACTTGGATCTGGCCGAACTGTTGCAGATCGCAGTTGATAATTTTGCTGATAAACTCATTGAAAAGGCCGCTGCCGAACAAGTTCAGAGTTATATGTTCGAACGGCTTCGTGGCTATATTCTGGATAACGGCTTTACCGTTGATACGTTTGAAGCGGTGCTGGCGGTAGCGCCAAGCCGGCCGCTTGATTTTATGCAGCGACTTGAAGCGGTCAGTGGATTCCGGGCTTTACCGGAGGCTGAAGCATTGGCGGCTGCTAATAAGCGGATCGATAATATTCTGCGGAAAAATGGCGCTTATGATCAACAACTAGGTCTTAAAGCTGACTTACTCAGTGACCAGGCTGAGCAGGAATTGGCAGCGCTGGTGAGGCAAGTGCAACAAACTGTGGCGCCATTAATGCAGCAAGCCGATTATTCGGCGGTGTTAAAGCATCTGGCGACGATGCGTGACAACATTGATAAATTCTTTGACGATGTCATGGTCATGGCCGATGATCCGGCAGTGCGCGATAATCGTCTGGCATTGCTTAATCAAACCCGGGCATTATTTATCGGTGTTGCCGATATTTCTTGCCTGCAACAATAAGCGGAGGCTGCCATGTCGTTGATTATTCTGGACCGCGATGGGGTGATTAATCACGATTCGGAGGAATTTATAAAGTCGCCTGCCGAATGGGAGCCGATTGACGGTAGTCTGGAAGCGATTGCCCGCCTCAATTATTCCGGTTTTCGGGTGGTGGTGATTACCAACCAGTCAGGAATAGCCCGCGGTTTGCTGAGTGTAGAAATGCTCAACCGCATTCACAGTAAAATGCGCCGGATGTTGTCTCAGGTGGGCGGACGAATTGAGGCAATCATGTTTTGTCCGCATGGTCCCGATGACAATTGTAGTTGTCGTAAACCGCTGCCGGCTTCGTTTAATGATTTGGCGCATCGGCTGCGCATAGGACTGGAGCATGTGCCAGCAGTCGGTGATTCGCTGCGGGATATTGAAGCAGCGCAAGCGGCGGGCGCCAGGCCGATTTTGGTCCGCACCGGTAAAGGTGCGGCCACCGAAGCAGCGGGTGTCCCGGAGGGGGTTCCCGTTTATGATGATTTAGCAGCTGTTGCTGATGCGCTTCTGGAGCCAACAATTTGATGACGTGGTTGCGCTCTATCCTGTTTTTCATTATTTATATTGTCAGTGCCGTATTTTTTTCTTGTCTCGGCGTGCTGCTCTGGCCATTGCCGTTTAAATTTCGCTATCGGATTATCAGTCGCTGGGCAGTTTGGAATATCTGGCTGCTGAAACTTATATGCGGTATCAAATTGGAAGTTGAAGGCCGTGAGTTGATCCCCGATGAACCTTGTGTGATTCTCTGTAAGCATCAATCTGCGTGGGAAACGCTGGCTTTGCAGGCCGTATTTCCACCACAAGTTTGGGTGCTGAAACGCGAATTATTGTGGCTGCCGTTTTTTGGCTGGGGACTGGCATCGTTAAATCCAATTGCCATTGACCGTAAAGCTGGTCGTAAAGCATTGGCTCAGGTGATTGAGCAAGGTAAAGATCGTTTAGCGTCCGGTGCCTGGGTGGTGGTGTTTCCGGAAGGCACTAGGATGCCGGTAGGCAGCTTAGGTCGGTTTGGTATTGGTGGTGCACGTTTGGCGGTGGAAGCGCAGGTACCCGTGGTACCGGTTGCGCATAATGCCGGTCATTTTTGGCCGAAACGTGGTTTTTTGAAAAAACCGGGTGTGATCAAAATGCAAATTGGCGCTAAGATAACGACGCAAGGTCAGTCAGCCGCCAGTATTAATCAACAAGTTGAATCGTGGATGGCCGAGGCAATGACGCGACTCGAGGGTGGCCGTCCGGTAAAACCGGCACAACTTAGCGAAGGTGACTAGCGTGGCAAGAGCTGAAGGCATACTGCGTTTATTGATAGTCGATGATTCACTGACCGACACCGATGCGATCGTTAATGTACTGCGTAGTGCCGGTCATGCGGTACGTGCATCGCGTGAAGATAATTTTCATGCACTGGAGCAGTTGCTCAGTAATCAGACATGGGATTTATTGGTTTGCCGTGATCACCTGGAAAATCTAACCCCGCTGGAAATTACCAATCTGCTGCATCGTTTGGGCAAAGATTTGCCCACCATTGTTATTTGCAGTGATGTCGAGGCCGAAAAAGAATTATTTCGCTGTGGCGTACAAGATGTCGTGCAGCAGAGTGATATTGACAGGCTGCAATTTGCTGCCGAGCGCGAACTGGTTAATTTGAATGTCAGACGCCTGGCACGACGGAATGAACGGGCATTGCGGGAAAGTGAAAAACGTTCTCAGGCGCTGCTTGAGAGCTCACGTGATGCGGTCGCTTATATGCATGAAGGTATGCATATCTATGTCAATCGCGCGTATCTGGCTTTATTTGGTTATGAAGAAGCTGAAGATATCGACGGTTTGCCTATTCTGGATCTGATCGCAGTAGATGATCATCCTAAATTTAAAATGGTATTTCGCCAATTTACCGAAACCACTGATGCTCAGCCCCAAACGGTTACTGTGCAATGCTTGAAGGCAGATGGCCAGTTTTTTGATGCCAATATCGAATTTTCTCATGCTAATGTCGAGGGTGAAAACTGTACCCAGGTCGTCATTCGAGATGACAGTATTTTCAGTGGCAACGACTCCCAGCTTAAACTGCTGCGAGACCATGATTTATTGACCGGTCTATATACCCGCAGCCGGTTTACCGATGAACTGGAGAAAGCTATTAATGCGGCAGCTGAAGGGCTGGGCGATGCCGAACTACTATTTATTGTGCTTGATGATTTTCAGGCGATTAAAGAACAAGTTGGGCTTGGTACCAGTGATATGGTCATTAAAAGTGTGGGTGATTTATTACGCCGGACATTGGCCGAGGGTGAGATTTTAGGCCGCTATGCTGATCAGGTTTTTGCAGTGATTGTTCCCAGTGCCAATGAACGGGAAGTCGATAGTCGCGCAGAAGCTTATCGCAAGGCGATTGATGATTATGTATCGCAAACCAATGGCAAAATCATCGATCTGCATTGCAGTATCGGTATAAGCCGGATCAGTGAAAATGTGGCAGCGCCGGCAATTGCCCTGGAAAATGCCGATCGCGCCTGCATTCGTGCCCAGAAAGCCGGTGGCAACCAAATTGCCCGCTATCAGCCAACGGAACAGGCACAGCCGCTAGCCAATACGCAGCAATGGCAACAAATTCTTGAAAACGCGATGCAAAATGACGATTTCTTTTTGCATTTTCAGCCGATCGTCAGTTTGCATGGACCAGAGCAAGAGCTTTACGAAGTGTTGTTGCGCTTGAAGTTGGATTCCGGCAAAACCATGAAAGCGGAAGAATTTATTGATACTGCTGATCGCCTGCAAGTCATGTCAGAAATCGATAAATGGGTGATTCGCAGAGCGCTGGCGATGCTCAGCGAGCATCAAAAACAACGGCCGAATACCCGATTCTTTATTAAGCTTTCAGAGCAGACACTGCATGAAAAAGATTTTGTTGATTGGCTGTCAGTAAGTCTTCAAGCACAAAATCTGAAAGGCAATTCACTGGTGTTTGAAATCAGTGAAACGGCGGCATTGGATAATTTAGAGCAAAGTAAAGAGACCATCGCCAAGCTGAAAAAAATTGGCTGTGAGTTTGGTCTGGAACATTTTGGCAGTGGCATTGATTTTTCGCATAGTTTGCATGTTCTGGATGTTGATTACCTGAAAATTAATGGTAATTTTGTTGAAAATATGGCACATGACCTGGAAAATCAGGCCGCAGTGAAAGCCATCATTGATATGGCCAAACAAGCCAAAAAACGTTGTATTGCAGAGTTTGTTGCTGATGCCAATAGTTTGGCATTGTTATGGCGTCTGGGTGTTGATTACGCGCAGGGCTTTTATATTCACGAACCATCACCCCAGCTTGATTATAACTTCGACGAAGAAGCTTAGGGGAGAGGTCGTAACAAAAATGGATATGTAGGTTAAACAAATCCAAAAAAACGGGGCGAAGCCCCGTTTTTTTAGTTTTTATTTAACCCTTAGCGCTGTTGCAGGGCAATTATCCGCGACTCCAGTGGTGGATGGGTCATAAATAAAGCACTCAAGCCACCTTTACGGCCACCTGAAATACCCAGCGTATGTAATTGATCCGGTAACGGTTCTGCCGAAGTCCCGCCCAGACGTCTTAAAGCGGCAATCATTTTCGGTGCACCGACCAGGTTAGCCGCTCCCGCATCAGCCCGAAATTCACGCTGACGACTGAACCACATAACAATAATACTGGCAAGAATACCCAATACTAATTCGGCAATAATTGATGTGATCCAAAATGCCGGTCCGTGACCATTTTCGGTTTTAAACACGACCCGGTCCACCAGATGACCAATCACCCGTGAAAGCACAATAACAAAAGTGTTAACCACCCCTTGAATCAGCGCCATGGTCACCATGTCGCCATTTGCAATATGGCTGACTTCGTGGGCGAGTACGGCTTCTACTTCATCCTGAGTCATTGATTGCATTAAGCCGGTACTGACGGCAACCAGTGCATTATTCTTGTTGGCGCCGGTGGCAAAAGCATTGGGATCCGGTGCGTTGTAAATGGCAACTTCAGGCATACCGATACCGGCTTTTTCTGCCTGACGGGCAACCGTTTCCAGCAGCCAGCGCTCCGTGCTGTTGCGCGGTTCAGTAATGACCTCAGCACCGGTCATGCGTTTGGCGGTCCATTTAGAAATAAGCAGCGAAATAAATGAACCACTGAAACCAATAACTGCTGCCATAATCAGCAGCGCATTCATATCGAGGCCACCCTGTTCATTGAGCATGCCATCAATACCCAATAGCCGCATGGTTATGCTGAGTACGGCTAATACTGCGATATTAGTGCCGAGATATAACAAAATGCGTTTCATTTACTGTTCTCCAAGAATGACTGAAGCCTTATATGGCGCTATTTAAAGGTTTTTCAAGCGCATTTTGTAATTGTAACTGCAACTGTGTTGCCAGATTTTGACCATGTTGTAAGACATCCTCTGAAGGAGGTGCAAACTGCAGGCTACAGATGACCTGATTTTGGATGAAATGCGTCCCTGCAGCCGGCAGATCACAAGCCTGTTCAGGCCAGTCAAACTGCACCGGAATCGTTAAATCCTGATTGGCATAACAACAATACCAAACGCGGGGAGGTGTTACCGGCAAGTTCTCGATCTTTGGCAGTTGTCCCTGACAGGCTTGTAAATGCCAGTCCATCAGTGGCCATTCAGTCGGTAGACATTGTAGTGAGGCACTGGGCCTTGGATTTAATTCCAATAACCAGATTTGCCCCTTACCATCAATAATAAAATCCAGTGATTGATAGCCTCGTAACGCTACTGTTTGGCTAAGCTTTTTGCAGGTTTGCAATAGCCACTGTTGCTGTGAGTCGTTTATCTCAAGGCGGTTTGTCACCGCCAATAGCTGATAATCATCTTGCCCGGGCGCTCGACAATATTGCTGATTTAAACTGATTAGGCGGACGTCGCCAGCTGCAGCGATAAACAAAACAGAACCGCTTCGACCCTGAATCTTTTGCTGGTAATAAACGTTTTCTGGCGCAGAAAGAGTAGGGCGCTGAATATGACTGCCACCCCAGTGTTGCGACTGTTTTTGTAAAAACTCATGAGGGTTGGCTGGAGGGGAGAATTGACTAAGCGGGTAACGGATTGCCAAATCCGATAATAATGCAAACCAGCGAGACGGCGTCAGACAGATATGTAACGCCGGTAATAAATTATTGGCTGATTGAATATTTGCCGGCAACATGGCCAGACAATTAAAAAAACGCTCAAGGCCGGTGCCGATGATCAAAATGGCTTGTTGATTATTCGCCAGTTCGCTAATCGTTTGCAGAAACTGGTGAGCGCTGAGCTGATGAAATTCAGGTAACAGCAGATGATGCTCGACAATCGCCAGTGTATCTTTATCGGCAAATTGATCAGCAACCCGAACCGGATAACCGGCCCGAGCTGCCATTTGCGCTAAAAACCGCCCGCTTTGGGCGGCAATCAGGATCAGTGGTTTAGGAGATTGCTCAGACCAGTTTACGGGCGCCATCGAAGGCATTACGGAAGTCCAGATAAACTGGTTTATCGCTATCCAGTGTTTCTCTTAACAAGGCTTGTTGCAGTTTATATTTGACGTTACCAATCGCCAGGGCACCAATACCCACTGCATCCGGGCAATTTGTCGCCAGTTTTAATGGGCTGCCATTATCCATCAGCTCAACACCTTCAATGCCGAGCGGTGCTACTGCATTAACATCCCCGGCGACTTTTAACTGTTTAGCATCACTCAGTACCGAGGCATTCAGCACCTGAATTCCAGCTTTGGCTGCGCAGAAAACCACATCGGCATTGGACAATAAGCGTGCTTTGTCAGCATCTGATGCGGCGGTGGTGGCTCGCAATGTTACGCCATAGCGTTTTTTGGCTTCATCAGCGAATTCCAGCGCCGTATCAATTGAGAAGTGATCAACGATGGTTGTGTCAGCACCTTGTTGGGCAGCAATCACTGCTGTCGCCAGACCTACCGGACCAGTACCGCCGAAAACGATTGCGCGACAGCCTTTGAAATCCTGTTTAAAATTTTTCTTCAGTTCGCGTTCGACACAGGCAACCAGCGCTGCAGCAGTCGTAAAAGCACCACTTGGGTCAGCGAATACTGAAATTTCAAATGGTGGTGACATGGCATTTTTGGCGGCCTCAAGCATATCCATGGCGACACCAATATCACGGCCACCAATAAACATGCCGGTCATTTTGACGCCGGCTGGGCCACGCGAAAAAATCGCATCTTGTACAAGGCCCGCAACTTCTTTCAACTCGACATTATTGTATGGCATCAATACATCGTAGCCGGCATCCAGTGCCATATTGATATCAAACGGACTGTTATGCTTCATCGGGTTAATCATATGAATGATCGAACGTTTAGCCATGGTGACTCCTTAATTGAGAAACTGTCGGTGACGCAGCCAAATGCTTGATGCGAGCACCTTGCGGGGCGGCCTCACTGATATTAATGACAATATCTTTAAGTGCAGTATGCTGCGTGCAATATGTCTCTAAATGTTGTTGCAGCTGTTGCGCCGAGGCATCGCTGCCGACAAAAACACAGCCTGTCGGACCCCATGAACTCTGGGCGATGCCTTGATGACCTGCTTGTTTTGCTTGTTCAACGAGCTGTGCAACATTGGGGCTGGTAAATAAGCCGCCCTGAATAGGCGCAAAATGTGCACCAATCAGCGACTGTATTTCGGTGACAGCGCCACCAAATGCATCAATATTATGCTCGGCTAGAGCGGGCAGTAATTGCATCAGCGTTAGCTGGCAAATTGCCTGACTATTAGCTTTTGGAAAATCAGGTAATTGTTTAAATGCCTGACTTTCAGCTTCACCATGAACGCCTTGATATTTTGGATCAAAAATCAGCAATACCCGCCATTCGGCTGGAAACGACATATTAATGAGCATGGGGGGCAGTGGACTGTTTTCGCCAAGACCACCATCAACTACAAAACCACCATGATCAAAGGTATTAATGCCAATGCCGGAGCGTTGACCCCGGGCCATGATGCTGGCGATTTCGGCGGTGCTTAGCGGTAATTTATAGAACTCAGCCAACGCGCGGCCAATCGTTAATGCTAATTGGGTGCCCGATCCCAGACCCGCATGTTCCGGGATTAATTCGATTACCGTAAGGCTTGGCGATGTAGTGATATTTTTTAACGCTGGCTGGCAATGAGTGATGAAACGCTTGACGAGAACAGTGATTTTGCTGACCACAGCTTTGTCATCAATGCCACTAATCGTCAGGCTTTCTGCGCCGGTCACCCGAATAACCGTTTGATAACGGTTAATCGCAAGACCAATACTGCCAAAACGCCGTCCCAGGCTTGCTCCCAAATCGAGAAAGCCAAGATGCAAGCGAGCGGGGGTGCTGACTTCGATCAGCGCCGACGGATCAAAAGGCAGATTGGTCTTTGTGTTCACTAACCGTTGTCGATTTTACAAGCGATATCGTAGATGGTCGTTTCATCAAGAAATAAATCATTGCTATCAAACAATGAGGCCACTGCGCCGCGATGAACTTTCATCTTAAAATTACCAATCGCGATGGCACCATAAAACCGCTTGCCTTGTCTTTCAACACCGTCATCCATGACTTCGATGCCTTCAACA
>DASSWO010000243.1:0-5408 GCA_035704795.1 Methylophaga sp.
CACAATGGTAAAGTCATTGGCATCATCCAGAATATCGTGGACAAAGCTCTGGTCAATTTTAATGACGTCCACTGGTAAATGTCGTAAATGACTCAGTGAAGAATAGCCGGTACCAAAATCATCCAGCGCAATACGAATGCCCAGGCCTTTGCGACAATTACGGATTATGTTGGAAATATTATGGATATCGCTGAGCACGCTGCTTTCCAGCACTTCTAATAGAAAATAGCTGGAATCCACATCAGGATATTTGGAGAGGGCATAATCCAACGCTTCAAAAAAGCCCGACCATTGCAGATGATAGGCAGAAATATTAACGCTGACCGACAACTTCAAATCGTGTTGATGTAATTGCTGAATTTGTTTTAATGCTTGTTCGATGACCCAATTACCAATGCGGATTTCAAGCTCAGCACCATTTACGGCGGGTAAAAACTCAGATGGATGCAACAGTCCACGCTGGGGATGTTGCCAGCGTAATAAAGCCTCAAAGCCAATCACTTTGCCAGTCCGCATATGCACCTTGGGTTGATAATACAGGCGCAGTTGATTGTTATTGAAAGCCTGCTGTAATTCCGCCAACTGACTTTGCTGATGCAGACGCAGCTGATCGTGCAGTGCATCAAATAAATAATGCTGGTTACGACCGCTTTGTTTGGCTTGATACATGGATTGGTCTGCATGGCGCAAAAGCGTATCCGCATCGGCATTATCCAGCGGATACAGTGTCACACCCATGCTGGCGCTCAGCTTGATGGGATCATTATCAATTGTATACGGCAGGGCGATGGTGCGCTGCAGGCGGCCAATAAGCCGCTCACAATGTTTTACTGAGCTGATGTCATTGAGCAAAATGGCAAACTCATCGCCACCCAGCCGCGATGCGGTATCGTCTTCGTGGATACAGGCTTTGATGCGTTGTGACACTTCAATCAGTAACTGATCACCGATTTCGTGACCATAGCGATCATTAATTGGTTTAAAGCCGTCCAGATCCAGAAATACCACCGCTAACAAGCTGTGTTGCCGGTCACTGTGGGCAATTGCCAGCTGAAAACGATCGGCAAACAGGCTGCGATTGGGCAACTGCGTCAAGATATCGTAATGCGCCATCATTTCCAGCGCTTGCTGCTGTTGTTTGCTTTTGGTGATATCAGAAAACAGACCCAGGTAATGCAAAGTGTCACCATATTCATCGACCAGTGTCGAAATAGTCAGCAACTCTGCAAATAATTCACCGTTTTTATGACGATTCCAGATTTCGCCCTGCCAATGTCCCTCGTCGATCAATTGCTGCCACATCAACTTATAAAAACTAGCTGGATGTTTGCCTGATTTCAGCAATGACGGTGCCTGGCCTATCACTTCAGCACGGCTATAGCCGGTAATTTCTGTAAAAGCCGGATTGATATCGACAATCAGGCCGCTGGCATCGGTTATTAAAATACCTTCGTGCGCCTGATTAAATACCCGGCCAGATAATTTGAGTTTCTCCTCAGCACGTTTGCGATCACTGATGTCATAGAGGATCACTACATAACTTTGTTGTTTGGGGTCTGCGACCATGGTGGTGTTGGCGAGTACATACTTACGCTGACCATTTTTACAACACACTTCAACTTCTAACGGCTGTGGTGGCGTGTGGGGATGTTGTGCCAGTTGTATATGTTGCCACCACATTTTTTGCACGCGTCGTCGATAGACCGCATCGGGATAGGCCAGTGCCCACCAATGTTCAATAGTGGGAATATCCGGCAAGGTATAACCAAAGGTATCGGTAAAAGCCTGGTTCACAAAGTTGATCTTATTGGTATCATCATGGATTACATGGGGTACCGGCGAAGTATTAATGATGGTTCGCAGTCGGTTTTCGCTGCGTCCTAAAATGACCTTGGCTTGCCGCAGTCGTAGCAGCCAAATTGCAAACATCACCAGTATTCCCAGCATGGCGATGCCGATTTTCCAGATAAGTTCTGTTGGTGGACCTGATGGGAGTGATAGCCCCATCCAGGTATTTTCGATACGTTGTTTTTCGGCAGGTGTGATGCTGGCCAATACTTTATTTATCATCGACAATAATTGTGGATGCGCCAGGTTGACACCGATTCGGTAGGCGGTCATATCACCTGTCTGCCCGGCAAACTGTAGGTTAATCAGATCGGCCTGTTTGATCGCGTAATTGGTATAGGCAGCATCACCGACATAGGCATCCGCTTCGCCAATGGCAACCTTTTGTAAGGCCTGTTGCGTGGTATCAGTGAGCAATAAATTAATCGCCGGATAGTCCTGGGCCAGTTTTTCCTGCACGTAATAATCACGTTCAACAGCAACGGTTTTACCTGCCAGATTATCCAGCGAGCCGATGTAGCCATAACGGTTGGCATTGACGATGACAATAGGGTTGGTAATGTAAGGCAGGGTAAAATCAAGAAACTCAGCGCGCTGTGGATTGCTGTTCAGACAGGCCAGCATGTCCAGTTCGCCGCGTTGGGCCATATCCATGACTTCATGCCAGGGACGGTCAGCGACAATATCAAATTTCACGCCCAAGCGATCTTCTAATAGATGAATATATTCGGCCGCCAGTCCCACATATTGACCGTTATCGTCGATCCATTCGTAAGGCGCAAATTCCCGATCGATACCCAGTCGAATCACGGGATGCTGATCTAACCAGGCTTGTTCTTCTGCGGTGAGTTTCAATAAGCCATTTTTATCTGCGATAAAATTTTCCAGCTGGGTATCACTGAGCGCCGGTGCAATACCCAATCGGTGATAAAGATTGGCGGCACGCCTTAGCCTTGAGACATCCAACTGACCGATGGGCAGCAGTTCAGGCACCATCAACTTACGGATTTCCTGCGCTTCATTACGCAGTTGCTCACGGCTTAGTGGTGTTGGGTAATTTTTTAGTATCAGCTCGATGATTTGCTCGGGATGTTCAAGCGCATAACGCCAGCCTTTAAGACTAGCTCGTTTAAAAGCTGCTGCCCGCTCCGGAAAATGACGCAGCTCCCGATCACTGGTAAATAAAATATCGCCATAGAAATCAAACCCATAACTTTGGGGATTGATAATATTGATGGCAACACCCTGTTCCCGGAGTCGGAATGGCTGATCGGTGATATATCCGGAGATAACATCGGTTTCATCGTTGATCAAACTATCAATATCACCGCTCAAGGGAAGATGTTGGTAATCGTCGGGTGTCAGACTGGCATCGGCCAACAGAGCTTTTAATATGGCACTGCTACCGGCGCTCTGGTCAAACATAATCCGTTTACCACCTAGCTCGTAAGGACTGACAATCCCAGAGGTGCGCTTGCTGATCAGTACCAGTGGATCATGTTGAAAAATAGCTGCCAGCGCTTTAATAGGAGTACCGCTGGCATATTGTGCCAGCAAGCCCATGCCGCCAATGCCATAATCAGCGTCACCGTTAATGACCGATGCGACTATATTTTCACCAATATCCCGGTCTTCGAGAATGACGTTGAGGTTTTCGTCAGCGTAATAACCATTGGCCTTGGCAGCATAAAAGCCGGCAAACTGAAACTGATGTTGCCACTTCAGTTTTAAGATAACGGTATCTGTGTTTGTCTCATCTGCCTGTGCCGGCGATAACCACAACACCGCGATTAGACACATTAGGCAAAACCGCGAGACATTTTTCATAACAACGATTCTTTATATATGTGTTAATAATAGCAAGAATCGGTTAAAAACTGTGCGGTCAGATGATGGGTTAGGCGGCGACGTCAGCGGCCTCAGCCAGCGGTGCATCCTTGAATGTAAAGCGTTCAAAATCGGCATTTTGTGTCAACAAACCGTCGACAATAATATTAAAGCTGAAGCGTTTTTTAGCGGTTTTCACAGTCAGACTGCGACCATTGCGATAGATACCATGGGCGGTCACCAAAGTCGCCGTCTGATGCAATCTGGGTAACTCAGGTATCAGCAGTCCCGGTTGCAGTAATTCCGTATTGCCATCCACCGCATATTGGATAGCCAGCGGTTCACCTTCTATCAGGGCAACACCGACTTTACATAAATCCTGATCATCGGTTCGCAGCCAGCGGATCACGGCCAGCCTGGCCACGGCTTTATGCTCAGCATCAGCGATCTCCATGATGCCGACAAAGTCGCCAACTTGCAGATCATGACTGGCATTTGGCCGATAACGGCTTAGCAGATACCCAAAATCGTTTTTATTGAGAATTTCCCAGGGACCGCTGATACCTGCAATATGGGTTTCACTGAGCTGTTCACGTTGCAGCAGTGCCTGATGCACGGCAACCAAACCTACTGCAAAGTAAGCCTGTTTGCTGCCGGCAAAATTAACCCGCGGTTGCGTGCGTTGATAGGAAGTATTTAAAAATGGTGCCAATTGTCTTATCAAAAGTAATTGCTGTTCTGTCAGACCGTGATCGGTCTGCTGAAATAGATTGTCGACAGCCATTAATACTGGTTTGGTATTGAGCATTAATGTCGGTGGACGCTGATCATCGTCCATGCTTGGCAAGATACTGGGCAGCGGTGTCCGGTCACTTAAGCAGTTAATATAAAACTGGCCGGCAACAGGCTTGCCATCATCGGGTAACGGTGCGATTTCGGTATAGGCAGCAAGACCACGCAATAACTTATAAACCGTCAACACGTCACCACTTTGCAGGCCATAAGGATTACTGATACTGAGTAACATGATCTGTGCATAACGACGCGCCAGACTATCCGTAGCCTGATATTGACTGGTGACAAAGGGCGGCTTTTGGGCAACATCAGCAAAATCACAAAGCAAATACAACTGATGACATTCGCGAAATAATTTGGCCGGCACGCTGCGATAGAACTTGTAGCAATGCAGCGCTAAATAGCTCAGTTGTTCGCAGGTTCGATAAATAGCCATATGTGCCAGCGGGTTACGATCCAGATTGGCTTTGACCTGACCGGCTTCGATAATGACCATTTTGTAACCAATCGCCAGTTGATTCATCAACTCACCGAGATCGTCGATGATTTGCCGGCGCTGTTGGCTGTCACGAATTTGCCTGCGTAATTCGGCAGGTGTCAGGGTAAACAACAATTGATTGAGCGGACCGCGATACATATCCAACAGCAGCAAGCGATTCTTTAGCGGTACCTGATTACCATTAAACCGTTTTAAGGCATCGCTGTAGATCTCAATCAGCTGCGTTAAATTATTTTTTGGCAGTTTATCCAGCCAGTGTCTGAGCAACGACTCATTAAGCTCAATACTACTGTTGTTGCTGTCAGGCTTAACAGGAATGCTGAGACTAAGTGACGGCATATTGTCCGGCAATTTAAATGGCATATCAGCAGTGGTGAGTTGCAATCAGTGGAGACAGAATCAACATGCGGGATAGGCTCCTGCCGGCAATGGTTAAAGG
>DASSWO010000044.1:0-21211 GCA_035704795.1 Methylophaga sp.
TGCCTGAAACACTTCTACACCAACAGATACCGTCACTTCACCAATCGATTCATGGCTGCCTTTCCTTTTTAACCGGCTTTCAGCAAAACTACTGCGAATTGCTTCGGCGACGGTGTGGGCTTCGTGGGCGTTACTGTGCAGTAAAATCATGGCCATTTCATCGCCGCCAAATCGGGCTGCAATATGTAAATCATCACAATGTTTTTTCAGTAAAGTGGCAAAAAACTGCAGCAGTTTGTCACCCAGTGCATGGCCAAAGCGGTCGTTGACCGATTTAAAGTCATCAATATCAAATAAAATCAGCGCAAATTTAACCTGGCCAGTGCGACATAATTGCGATAATTCTTTATTAAAGCTGGTGCGATTTAAAAGGCCGGTTAAACCATCAATTCGGGCTTCTTGTTTGACGGCTTCCAATTCGCTACGCAGTTTGAGAATTTCTTGTGTGGATTCGGCGAGTTCCTGCTTTAAACCGCTGCTCGACTCGCTGAGTTTACGGGTATTTTCCAGAATACCGGCCAGCACATTTTTGATATCGGCAATATCGTCGCAATTTTCCAGCAGACTCTGACTTTGATTGAGGTCCGTTGCAAAGTCGCCGGCGGCAATTTCGGCGCGGTTAATATTATTGATGGTGTTGTCGACCACCAACCGCAGGCCATTATTGGTTTGTTCCAGCCGTTCCGGCATGCCCAGCAACACATATTTTTCATATAAATATTGCGTTAAGTCGGAGGTGATCTCTTCGCCTTTGCTTAGCCGGGTATCAATTGCATTCATCAGCGCCTGATTATTACCGGACACGTACTCATACCAGACAGCGTAATTAACGGGGGTAATTGGCGTTTGATAGCGATTTATAAGTGGCAGAGCGCGACGTAGATTTTCGGATGCTTGTTGAAAAGCATCGGTATAAACGGGTGGAAAAGAGGACTGTTTTGCCACAAATTTTTCCTAAAGAATGATTGGTGATGATAGTTGTCAACAATACATTAATTTATTAACTGATTTTTTGGCGCAATTTTATCAGCACCGGTATTAACAGTATTAGCGTCAGCCAGGGTAAGAACCTTAAAAATTGTGCACTACTGAACTGGCCACTGGCTGCAAGCCAGGTCAAAATCAAGAAACTGACCATGGTTAAATTCTGAATCCAGTTGTTGCCAGCTAATACAGTACCCAGCATTGCAGCAGGCGCTTCGCGCTGGATCAACGCATTCAGCGGAATAATGAATAAACCCCCAAATACGCCAAAAGCAATGATAGTTAATGCAAAACTATTGATGCTGCTTAAAAGCGGTATCAGTGCCAACATGGCAAACATACCCAGGCCACCAATCAACAGTAATGGATAACGGATCTTCTGCCGGCACAGACGGCCGGCGAGTAAGGATCCCGCAATTATGCCCAGCCCGGAGCAGGCGAGCAGCCCCTGAATGACGATAGTATTGGTTTCATTAAGCACTATTTTGGCAAAAGCCGGAAACACGGCCAGCATGGTTTGCGAAATTCCCCAAAAAATCGACAGGCCAAGAATGCACCACCAAATCAGTTGATTGGCCGTTAATATCTGTAAATTATTTCGTAGAATATGGCCGCGGCGATAGGCGGGCCAATTAAAGGCTTTATCGGCGCTTGCTGCTGCTAATAACGGCAATCGCCGCGCCAGAAAATACTCAAGACAAGACAAGCCAACCAGTAGCCAACCGAGTGGGGCAATATGTTGAATCAACTCCACCTCATTGGCATAGCTGACTTCAGCCAACATTATTTCAAATAGCACTGTAAACAAAAATATGCCGGTCAGGATGGCGACAATGGTGGTGGCCTGCAAAAAACCATTAGCTGGAGCCAGTTGCTGTTCACCGGCTGTTTCGCGGATATAGCCGTATTTGGCCGGTGAGTAAATAGCACTTTGTGCTGCCAAAACAAAGGTCAACGCAAATGCCATTTGAAACCATCCCTGATAATAACTGAGGGTAATCAAGAGTGTGATGAAAATCGCCGAAAGTGCTGCCCAGCGCATGATTTGCGGTTTGGCAAAGCGGTCTGATAAAAAACCAGCCGGGGTAAACAGTAAAATAAACGGTAACAAAATCAGCGCATTGACGATTGCCGTCAACGCAACCTGGGTGGCGTCATCATAAATTTTAAACAGGGTGTTCTGAATGGTGATCTTGTGGCCGAGATCGACCATGGCATTGATAAATGCCACCATTAAAAATGGACCCAGCCCGGCGATTCGGCCCCTCATCAAAGACTTCAGTCAGCGTCTTGCAGCCGTACTGCCAAAACATCGCAGTGCGCATGATGCAAAATCGCATTGGCAGTTGCGCCAAGCAGTACTTTAATACCATGCCGTCCATGTGAGCCGACGACGATCAAATCGACATTGTGTTCGTCAGCAATTCGCACAATGTCCCGGCCGGGACTGCCAAACTCCACCCACTGATGTGTATTGTCTATGTCATAACGCTTGCCGACTTCGGCTAGTTGCTTTTGGCCGGCTTCCAGCAGAGACTCACGCATTTCACTATCAACACTGATCATTGGTTCATAAGCAAAATCGGTCAGCGGAAAGTCTTCGACGATATGACATAAACAAAGTTGTGTTTCCGGCCCCGCCAGTGCTTGTGCACGTTGAATTACCTCATCGGTATGAGCCGAAAAATCAGCGGCAATCAGTATATGTTGATACAAAGCCATAACATCCCTCCACAGACAAAAAAGGCAGGGTTGCCCCTGCCTTGTTGTTTATTTCTGACTTTCCAGATAACGCTCGGCATCAAGCGCCGCCATACAGCCCGCACCAGCAGAAGTAATCGCTTGCCGGTAAATCGGATCTGAGACATCACCGGCAGCAAACACACCGGGAATACTGGTTTGCTGGCCTTTATTCAGAATGATGTAATCGTGCTGCATGTCCAGCTGACCTTTAAACATCGAGGTGTTGGGCTGATGGCCAATGGCAATAAAGACGCCTTGAACGGCAATATCCTGCGTTTTGCCATCGTTACTTTTAACACGCATACCCGTCACGCCGGCATCATCACCGAGCACTTCATCAAGCGTGCTGTTCCAAATAATTTCAACATTGCCAGTTTCGGCTTTTTTCATCAGTTGATTAATCAATATTTTTTCAGCGCGAAAACTATCACGACGGTGAATAATCGTGACTTTAGAGGCGATATTCGATAAATACAGCGCTTCTTCAACAGCGGTATTACCACCGCCAATAACGGCGACCGGTTGGTTTTTATAAAAAAAGCCATCACAGGTCGCGCAGGCTGATACGCCGCGGCCTTTAAAAGCTTCTTCTGAATCGAGGCCTAAATATTTGGCTGAGGCACCGGTGGCGATAATCAATGCATCGGCGGTATAGGTGCCGGCATCACCACTCAGGGTAAATGGCCGCTTGCTCAAATCAGCAGTATGAATATGATCAAAAACGATTTCGGTGCCAAAACGTTCAGCATGTTTTTGCATGCGCTGCATCAACTCGGGTCCTTGAACGCCTTCAGCATCACCGGGCCAGTTATCGACATCGGTCGTGGTAGTTAACTGACCGCCTTGTTCTATGCCGGTAATCAGCACTGGATCCAAAGCTGCACGCGCCGCATAGACAGCAGCGGTATAGCCTGCCGGACCGCTGCCCAAAATCAATAAACGACTGTGTTTACTGTCAGCCATAAAACCATTCTCCGCAATTCGTAAAAGATGACGATTAGAGTAACCATTGCTATGGATTTGGACAAGCGTCACAGTTGAAAAGCTGTGTTAGAATCTGCCGATAATCTATTGGCTTCACTGGAATTATTACATTGGCACAAGCGACGCGGGTAAACGATAAAGCGAAACAAGACGTCACCGCTGGCGCAGTCGGCTTCCGGCTGCGCGAAGCAGCTTTAATTCTGGCGCTGGCATTGGCAGCTTATTTATTATTATCACTGGCAACTTATGAGCCGACCGACCCCGGTTGGTCAACCACCGGCACCGATGATGTGGTGGCCAATAGCGGCGGTATTGTAGGTGCATGGCTTGCTGATGCGCTGCTCTATGGTTTTGGCTTGCCTGCTTATTTAGCGCCGTTGATGCTGGGTTTTTCCGGTTGGTTGTTATTTAGTTGGGGCAAACGCGCCGATAGTGCCGATGCCGTTCATTTTTGGGTATTAAAAGGGGTAGGGTTGCTGATGGCGCTGGCAGCGGCCAGTGGTTTATCCACCCTGAGCCTGATGGATTATGCCGAATTATTGCCTTTGGGCGCCGGCGGCGTATTGGGTGAAGTGGTGGGGCATGGTTTTGAAGCGGTATTTGGCGCTTCAGGTACCAGTTTATTATTACTGGCTTTACTGTTAACAGGCGTTACCTTGTTTACCGGCTTGTCATGGTTGATGGTCATTGACCGGTTAGGCGCTGCAGCGATGGTGGTGATGACCTGGGCTGCCCGCCGCAGTCGTGATATGCAAGCTGAAATTCAGGCTAAACGTAATCGTCAGCAGCGTGAAGAAAGCTTTTTAGAGCAAAAAGAAAAACTCCAGCACAAAGCCAAAGTTCGCATTGAACCGGTCTTGCCGCCAGGGGTGGTGCCCAGCAAGCGCGAAGAGAAAGAACGCCAAAAGCCGCTGTTTGAAACACCTGATTCACCAGGTATGCCAACACTGTCATTACTGGATTTGCCTAAAGCCGCCCAGCAGGGGTACAGCGAGGAAGTGTTACAGGCCTTGTCACGACAAGTTGAGCTGAAACTGAAAGATTTCGGTGTCGAAGTGCAGGTGGTTGAAGTGCAGCCCGGTCCGGTGGTTACCCGCTTTGAGTTGCAACCGGCAGCCGGCATCAAGGTCAGCCGCATCAGTGGTTTAGCGAAAGATTTGGCGCGGGCATTGTCAGTCAGCAGTGTGCGCATTGTTGAGGTTATTCCAGGTAAGCCGGTGGTTGGTCTTGAGATCCCTAACGAACATCGTGAAATTGTCCGGCTACGTGAGATTTTGTCCTGCAGCGATTATGAAAACAGCAAATCGCCACTGGTAATTGCGCTCGGTAAAGATATTGCTGGCCGACCGGTGGTCGCCAACCTTGAAAAAATGCCGCATTTGCTGGTGGCGGGTACGACGGGCTCCGGTAAATCTGTCGCCGTTAATGCCATGATCTTGAGTCTGCTCTACAAAGCAACGGCGAAAGAAGTACGGCTTATCATGGTCGATCCGAAAATGCTGGAGCTGTCGATTTATGAAGATATTCCGCATTTGTTGACCCCGGTAGTCACCGATATGAAAGAGGCTGCCAATGCGTTGCGTTGGTGTGTGGCGGAAATGGAGCGGCGTTATCCACTGATGGCGGCGTTAGGTGTCCGTAATATTGCCGGCTATAACAAAAAAGTGCAGGACGCCATCGACAAAGGTGAGCCTATCACCGATCCGCTGGCAGAAATTCTGCCTGGTGAGCCTATTCCAACTCTTGAGCCACTGCCGTTTATCGTCGTGATTATCGATGAATTAGCCGATATGATGATGGTGGTCGGCAAACAGGTGGAAGAGTTGATCGCCCGTCTGGCACAAAAAGCCCGTGCCTCTGGCATCCATTTGATTCTGGCCACACAACGGCCGTCGGTAGACGTTATCACCGGATTGATTAAGGCCAATATTCCCACCCGGATGGCGTTTCAGGTTTCATCACGCATCGACTCACGGACTATTCTCGATCAAATGGGCGCCGAGCAATTACTGGGGCAGGGCGATATGTTGTATTTGCCGCCGGGCAGTGGTTTACCGGAACGTGTTCATGGTGCATTTGTCGATGATCATGAAGTCCATGAAGTTGTTAACTTCCTGAAATCTCAGGGCGGACCGGATTATCTTGAAGAAATCACCAAAGCGTTGAGTGCAGAGGAGGGTGATGGCGGAGCATTTGGTGATGCTGCCGATGGTGAGCAGGATGAGCTTTATGATCAGGCCGTTCAGATCATTACTGAATCACGCCGTGCTTCGGTTTCAGGGATTCAGCGGCGTTTAAAAATTGGTTACAACCGCGCGGCGCGTATTGTTGAAGCGATGGAAGCGGCTGGTGTGGTCTCGGCTATGCAAAGTAACGGTAGCCGTGAAGTGCTGGCACCACCGCCACGTGATTAATGCACCTATTTCAATTCGCTGCGGTCTAATAAGCGTCACCTATAATTATCAGGAGTTGTTATGTTAAAACGATGGTCGTTGATGCTGGCTGGATTGCTCAGTTTGAGTGTCTGGTCGGTGCAGGCTGAAGAAGATGCGGTTAGCCGTTTAAATCAGTTCGTTGCTGAGGTTAACGAGTTTCAGGCCGTGTTTACGCAAACCATCTTAGACTCAGAGGGCAATGTTATTGAAGAAGCTGAGGGTGAGTTTTTTTTGTCTCGGCCCGGCAAATTTCGTTGGAATTATGTCACGCCTTATGCGCAGCAAATTGTTGCTGATGGTCAGCGGATTTGGTTTTACGACGAAGATTTAGAACAAATTACCGTGAAAAACCAGGATGAAACGCTGGCGGATACACCAGCCGGTTTGTTATCTGGCAAAAGTATGCCGGAAGAAGCCTATAACATCACAGCGGTTGATAAAGATGATGATTTACAGTGGGTAAAGTTGACGCCAAAAGATACTGAATCCAATTTTCAGCAGGTACAACTGGCTTTTGATGAAACCGGTCTGCAACAAATGCTGATGACCGATGCCTTTGGTCAGCAAACCAAACTGCAGTTTACCGAGGTAAAAGTCAATCCTTCGTTGTCGGCTGATCGGTTTGACTTTATTCCGCCAGCCGGTGTTGACGTCGTGGGAGACGCGCCGTAAGTGAGTTTGTTTGATAATCTGCAGCCTAGCACCGGTCGGCCGCTTGCCGATCGGATGCGGCCGCAGACGCTGGATGACTATATAGGTCAACAGCACTTGATAGGGGAAGGCAAACCACTGCGTCAGGCAATTGCCAGTGGCCAGCCGCATTCAATGATTTTCTGGGGCCCCCCCGGTACCGGTAAAACCACGCTGGCCAGATTGATCGCCGGTTATTGTGATGCCGAATTTATTACCATCTCTGCGGTGTTAGCCGGTGTTAAAGAAGTTCGTGAAGCGGTTGCCAGAGCTAAATTGATTGCCCAGGAACGCGGGCGGCGCACCATGTTATTTGTCGATGAGGTGCACCGGTTTAACAAATCCCAGCAAGATGCGTTTTTACCCTATGTCGAAGACGGCACTTTTACGTTTATCGGTGCAACCACTGAAAACCCTTCATTTGAACTGAATAATGCCTTGTTATCACGGGCCCGGGTCTATGTACTCAAATCATTGGAATCTGCCGATTTACGGCTAATCATTGATCGGGCGATGGATGATGGTATTCGCGGTTTGGCCGCTCGGGGTATCCGTCTTGATGAGGAACTGCGGGATCAGCTTGCGGAAAGTGCCGATGGGGATGGCCGGCGGGTGTTGAATCTGTTGGAGATTGCTATCGATTTGGCTGATAGCAAATCACAAACCGCAGTTACTGTGGAAGATTTAACGGCTGTGTTATCCGGCAGCTTTCGGCGCTTTGATAAAGGCGGCGAGGCTTTCTACGATCAGATTTCGGCGTTGCATAAATCGGTACGGGGCAGTGCCCCGGATGCCGCTTTATACTGGCTGTGCCGGATGCTGGATGGTGGATGTGATCCGATATATCTAATGCGGCGAATCGTGCGCATGGCTGTGGAAGATATTGGTAATGCCGATCCCCGTGGTTTGGAATTGGCATTAAACGCCTGGGATAGTTTGGAAAAGCTGGGCCGTCCTGAAGGCGAACTGGCGATTGCCCAGGCCGTTATCTATTTGGCCTGCGCGCCGAAAAGTAATGCTGTTTACACTGCTTTTAAAGCGGCAATGCATGATGTGCAAACCCATGGCAGCGCTGAAGTACCGCTGCATTTACGTAATGCACCAACCAAATTGATGAAAGATCTGGATTACGGCAAAACCTATCGTTATGCCCATGATGAGCCGGATGCATATGCGGCAGGGGAGACCTACTTTCCGGAAATCCTGGGCGAACGGCAATATTATCAACCGGTTAATCGTGGTCTGGAAATCAAGATTGGTGAAAAGTTGAGTCGGTTGCGCGATCTCGATAAGCAAGCCAAAAAACGCGATTAAACTTTTATCGGCGCATAAATATCATAGCGGGTGTTTTTGCTGGCAACTTCAGCAACCGGTTTAACGGTATTTAATAATGGCGCGCCTTTAGGGCGTTTGACGACGATGCGTTTTTTAGCCCGTTGCAGCGCGATAGTCAGTAAGGCTTCACCTGTTTCATCTTTACCCACTAATTGATGCAGGATTTGCATGTCTTTTTTAACCAGCGCGCTTTTATCCCGGCTGGGATACATTGGATCCAGATAGATGACATCCGGCCAATCGGCTTCAGGTAAAGCCGTTAAATAATCGACCGCATTAACATTCAGTAACAACATACGGACGGCGATTTCGGCAATATCTTTATCATTTGCAGCACGATTCAGGCCATCTTCAATTAAAGCCGCCACCAGCGGTTGTTGTTCCAGCAAGGTTAACTGACAACCAAGACTGCTAAGGACAAAGGCATCTCTGGCCCAGCCAGCCGTGGCATCAATAACGGTCGGATTAAAGCCGGGTTTTAAGCCAATGGCTTTGGCCAGCGGTTGACCACGACCACCTCCAAACTGCCGACGATGCGCATTTTTGCCGCTGATAAAATCCACTTGCACCGGCCCGCCCAGATCCGGTGCCCATATACTTAATCCTTGCTCGTTAACCATCAGTTGCAGGGCAGCATATGCTTCACGACAGAGCGGTAACGCCAGACTATGGGCCAATTGTCGCGCTCTATCGGCAAACGATTCATTTGTGAAACTGACCACACATGCGGTCATGGGCAATTAACGACCAGCAATAAAATCACCGAAAGCGCGGCTGCCTTTTGCAGTAGCAATGTTTTCTATCAACTTATTTGTTTTGGTATCAATCACTGACACCATACCGCTGCCCCAGTTCGCGACATACAGATAACGACCATTGTGGCTCATATCAATGCCTTCTGGGGTATCATCCACAGCAATAACTGCCGTAACCTGATGGCTGCTTAAATCTATTTTGGAGACACTGTTGTCATCTTGATTAGTGACGTAAAGTGTGCTGTCATCGGGGCTGAGTTCAGCGCAATATGGCCATTCACCAACCGCAATAGTATTGATGGTTGTTTGCGCTGCGGTATCAACGACACTTACGCTGTTATCTTGCACATTGACAGTGTAAAGCCGACTACCATCTTGGCTTAAAGCCACGCCAAACGGCGCTTTGCCGACAGCAATTTCAGCGACAGTTTTTTGCGTTGTCAGATCTACGACGGATACAGAGTTATCGTCACGATTAGCGACATACAGTTTCTGATTTGCATCATCAACTATCAACCCTGCGGGTGACTGACCCACTGGGATCTGGTTAGTAATAGTTTTCAGCTGAGTATCAATCACGCTGATTTGATCCTGATACCAGTCAGCGACAAATAGCAGACTGCCATCATTATTACTGGCAATGCCAACAGGACCAGCACCGACCTTCAACCGGTGGGTTTCCTGCATCAGGGTCGTATCAATAAACGAAATGTCTTGTGAATCAGCATTACTGATAAATACTTTTTGACCGTCATGACTTTGGGCCACTCCGGCTGGCGCCTTACCAACATCAATCGTGTACTGAACCTTGCGGGTTTGCAGATTAATAACGCTGACATTATCACTGAGCTGATTTGTGATATAGGCATACTTTGGTTCACTACTACAGCCGGTTAAAGGCAGTGCCGCCAACATAAAAAAAGCGGCCCACAAGGGAGCCGCTTTAAAGGAACAATAAGTCGCGTTAATGCGCATTATTTTTCCAGAACGTTTTTCAAGTTGTTAAGACCTGAGGTGTAAACACCTTTAATAGCCGCAACAGCATCATCATCCGATAAACCTTCTGGAACCGGTGGGTTATTCATAAATGAACGATAAAATTTACCGCGCCATTTCACCTCAGTACCCCCATCCACTTCTTTGACATAAATCCAAGATTTATAATTATTGACAGGTAGCGTGTAGTACGGTGTTTCCTGACTGTTATAGTCGATGGTTTTAACAACACTCATATCTTCAATAGTGTAAACAAGCGTTTTACGTTCTTCGTTAATTTTATCCAGCTTTTCAGTAATGGTTGGATTGCCTTCGACATCAAGCGTCAAAACACGGGTTTTGTCGTCTTTCATTTCAACACTTTTCACTGCAGGATGCCATTGGTCAATTGCTGAAAAGTCTTTGATCATGGCCCAAACTTTATCAACCGGCGCATTGATGATAATTTTTTCTTCGACCATTTGCCGGGTGGGACCATGAGCGTTTGCCATGACGGGCACCACTGACAGGGCGATGGCAAAAAACTGTAACAACTTCTTCATTATTTTCTCCGTTTTTTATGGTGTGACGAAAACATTACCACGCTGATTCTGAACGTACTCTGAACAGATGCCAAGGCTGAATTTTTCCTGATTTGCCAGAAACGTGGGTCGAACACTTTAACGGATATGGCGGTGTTGTTCCATAGTATTATTTGACTTAACCCTGCGGATTACCGAAAATTGAGCCCCTTATTTTTAAGCTATTGGCAGGGCCATGACGCCACTGATCAAAATCAGAGACTTACACTTCTACCGCGGTGACAAAGCGATATTCGACGGAATTGATATCGATATCTACCGTGGCAAAGTCACCGCTATTATGGGACCCAGTGGAACTGGTAAAACGACGTTACTAAAATTGATTGGCGGCCAGTTACGTCCACAGCGTGGCAGCATTGTTATTGACGGCGAAGATGTTCATAAACTATCCCGCAAAGCACTTTATGCTTTACGCAAACGTATGGGCATGCTGTTTCAAAGCGGCGCTTTGCTGACCGATATCAATGTTTTCGAAAATGTGGCTTTTCCACTATACGAACATACTGATTTACCAGAATCGATGATTCGCGATTTGGTACTGATGAAATTACAGGCAGTGGGCCTGCGTAATGCCCGCGATATGATGCCTGCGCAATTATCCGGAGGTATGGCCCGGCGAGTGGCATTGGCGCGGGCAATGGCCTTGGATCCCATGATGATCATGTATGATGAGCCATTTACCGGCCAGGATCCCATTTCCATGGGTACGCTGGTGAATCTTATCCGTCGCGTCAATGATGCCATGGGGTTGACCAGTATTGTGGTGTCTCATGATGTTGATGAAACTATGCAAATTGCTGACGATATTTATTTGCTGTCTGGTGGCAAGGTGATCGATCAGGGCACACCTGAACAGTTACAGAAGTCCGGCTCTGATTGGGTTGGGCAGTTTCTGCAGGGCCTGCCTGACGGGCCGGTACCTTTTCATTATCCGGGGACAGAATTTGCTGATGATTTACTGGCGGGTGAGGAACACCGATGATTGATTTTATCCGCATGCTTGGCCGTTGGGCCTTAGGCACGCTGGAACGATTAGGCCGCGCAACCTTATTATTAGTGCAAATCATCACGGGCATTCCGGAATTGATGATGCGGTTTTCACTGGTCGTGCAGCAATTATTCTACGTTGGCGTTCTGTCTATACTGATTATTGTGGTATCAGGCTTATTTGTCGGCATGGTGTTGGGCCTGCAGGGGTACAATACGCTGGTTGATTTTGGTGCCGAAGAGTCATTGGGTGTGTTGGTGTCGTTGTCGCTGGTGCGTGAACTAGGCCCGGTGGTAAGTGCCTTATTGTTTGCGGGGCGTGCCGGATCGGCATTGACGGCGGAAGTTGGCTTGATGAAAAGCACCGAGCAATTGTCCGGTATGGAAATGATGGCGGTGGATCCGGTCAGACGTGTTATTGCACCGCGTTTTTTAGCGGGATTAATTTCTATGCCATTGCTGGCGGCGATGTTTAGTGCCGTCGGCATATTAGGCGCATTTTTAGTCGGCCATGGTTTGCTCGGCGTTGATGAAGGGGCTTTCTGGTCCCAAATGCAGGCGAAAACCGATTGGTACGACGATATATTAAATGGCGTTATAAAAAGTATTGTGTTTGGTTTTGTGGTGACCTGGATTGCATTGTTTGAAGGCTATGATTCGGTGCCAACATCTGAAGGTGTGGGCCGGTCTACTACGCGCACGGTAGTGCACTCAGCGTTTGCCATTCTGGGACTGGATTTTGTACTGACAGCGTTGATGTTTGGAGAGTAAGAAAATGATTCAAAGTAAGCAAACCGAAATTCTGGTCGGCCTGTTTGTTGCCGCAGGTTTAGCTGCGCTGTTTATGTTGGCAATGAAGGTCAGTAATTTAGGTGATTTTATCGATGAAGAAGGTTATCAAGTCACTGCCAGCTTTCAGAATATCGGCGGGTTAAAGCCACGTTCACCGGTATCCATGGCTGGTGTTCAGGTGGGTCGCGTTGCCAATATTAAATTGGATCCGGAAACTTATGATGCGGTAGTGACACTCAATATATATCCAGAGTACGACAACATTCCGCTGGATACTTCAGCGAGTATTTTCACTGCAGGCTTGCTCGGTGAACAATATATTGGTTTGCAAGCGGGTGCTGATGATTTTTATTTAGCCGACGGTGATGAAATCACGTTGACCCAGCCAGCGGTCGTGCTGGAACAGATCATTGGCCAATTCTTATACAGTAAGGCAGAAGGTGAATAATGATGCAACTAATAAAAACTTTTAAAATCAGCATATTGCTGTTGTCAGCAATGCTGATGGTAGTTGCAGGTGGTAGTGTCCGTGCCGAGGAGATGCCTGTACCACAAGCGCTGGTTAAAAAAGCCTCTGACGAAATGTTATTAGCTTTAGCAGAGCATGAAGCTGAACTGGCAGAAGATCCCAGTAAAATTTATGATTTGGTTGAAGAAATTCTCGTCAAGAATTTTGATTTTGCCCGTATGGCTAAACTGGCCCTGGGCAAAAACTGGAACAGTTTCAATGAAGCGCAACAGGCAGATTTTGTTGAAGAATTTCGGATGTTGCTGGTTCGCACTTATTCAACCGCCATGCTGGAATACACCGATGAGGAAATCCGTTTTCTGCCATTTCACGACGATCTAAGCAAAAAACGCGTCGATGTACCGATGGAAGTTGTGCAAAGCGGTGGTCCCGGTATTCCGATGACCTTATCTTTGTATTTGAATGCGGACGGGGAATGGAAAGTTTACGATGTCAAAATTGAAGGCATCAGCCTGGTGACCAATTATCGTTCAATGTTCAATCGCGATATTAATAACGGTGGTATCGACAAGCTGATTGATGATTTAGCGCAGCGTAATGAAAAAGCCAAATCATGAGTATCAGTTTGGATAATGCTGCGCAATGTTTGCGTGTCAGTGGCGATTTAACGATAGACGCGGTGCCGGATTATCTCGAACAAAGCAAAGCACTATTTAACGAACTGACAGACTTACATATCGATTTGTCAGCGGTCACCCACAGTGACAGTGCCGGGCTCGCTCTGTTGATTCGTTGGATGCGTGAAGCCCGCGCCAGTAATAAAATCATCGTGTTTGAACAGATGCCGGCACAAATGCTGGCGATGGCAGAAGCCAGTGGGTTGGATACTATTCTGCCTTTACAAACAAAGCGTGCATTATGAAAGCCACAGATATAAAACAACTAATCGAACGAGGCCTGCCAGGTGCCGAGGTACAAGTTTTAGGTGACGATGGCCAGCATTTTGATGCCATTGTGACCAGTCCGGACTTTGCCGGTAAGAGCCTTATTGAGCAGCATCGAATGGTCAAAGCGACATTAGGTGATAAATTCACTAGTGGTGAACTGCATGCGTTATCCCTGAAGACCCGTGCCAGCTAAACTCCCCGCCGTTAACCAAGCAGAGACATTATGGATAAATTGATAATCAAAGGCGGTGTGCCGTTGGACGGCGAGATCCGTATTTCCGGGGCAAAAAATGCTGCCTTACCTATATTAATGGGTGCTTTGATGGCCGATTCGCCGGTTCGCATCGGCAATGTGCCGCATCTGCATGATATTACCACTACCCTCGAATTGCTTGGCCGAATGGGCGTTTCTCTGACGGTTGACGAACGCTCTGGCGTGGAAATCGACCCAACGACCCTGACCATCACCGAAGCGGCTTATGATTTGGTGAAAACCATGCGGGCTTCCATTTTGGTATTGGGGCCGTTGCTGGCCAAATACGGTAAAGCGGATGTGTCGTTACCAGGCGGTTGTGCTATCGGTTCCCGGCCAGTTGATCTGCATTTACGTGGTTTAGAAGCCATGGGCGCGCATATTAAAGTTGAAAATGGCTACATTCGTGCCACCAGTGGTGATGGCCTGAAAGGTGCCCATATTTTTCTCGATCAGGTAACGGTAACCGGTACCGAGAACCTGATGATGGCGGCAACTCTGGCGAAAGGTAAAACCATTATTGAAAATGCCGCGCGTGAGCCGGAAGTAGTCGATCTGGCCAACTATTTAATCTCAATGGGCGCTGATATTAAAGGTGCTGGTACGGCCACACTCGAAATCAATGGCGTTGAGAAATTGCATGGCACCCAGTACGCCATCCTGCCAGATCGCATAGAAACGGGTACTTATCTGGTGGCAGCAGCCATTACCCGGGGTCGGGTTAAATTAAAAGACACCGATGCTAATCAACTGGAAGCGGTATTGCTGAAGCTTGAAGAAGCCGGTGCTAAAATTGAGGTTGGTCCGGATTGGATCAGTCTGGATATGCAGGGTAAACGACCCAAAGCGGTTAATATTCGTACCGCGCCGTATCCTGCCTTCCCAACCGATATGCAGGCGCAGTTTACTGCATTGAACGCTGTTGCTGAAGGTCAGGCGACTATTGTTGAAACGGTCTTTGAAAACCGTTTTATGCATGTGCAAGAAATGCAACGTATGGGCGCCAATCTGCAAATCGAAGGTAATACTGTGGTTTGTATTGGCCGGGAAGCACTGACTGCCGCGCCGGTCATGGCCACGGATTTACGGGCTTCAGCCAGTTTGGTGCTGGCAGCTTTGGTTGCGGATGGCGAGACGATAGTCGAACGGATTTATCATATCGACCGCGGTTACGAATGTATTGAAGAAAAACTGCAGCAATTGGGTGCGCGGATCCGTCGTATTCCAACCGGCTTGCGGAGTGCAGCGCATGGCTGAGATGTTGACGCTGGCGTTGTCAAAAGGTCGGATTTTTGAAGAAACACTGCCATTACTGAAAGTAGCTGGCATTGAGCCGCTCGATGATCCGGAAACCAGCCGGAAACTGATTCTGGCGACTAACCAGCCGGATGTTCGTCTGATTATTGTTCGTGCTTCGGATGTACCGACTTACGTTGAATACGGTGGTGCTGATTTGGGTGTTGCCGGCAAAGATGTTTTGATGGAGCATCCGGATGCGGAGTTGTATGAGCCGGTAGATTTACAAATTGCTTGCTGCAAATTGATGACGGCTGGCCGTAAAGATGCACCGCTGCCAATGGGCCGTCTAAAAGTGGCTACCAAATTTGTCGAAAGCACCCGTCGGTTTTATGCCGGGCGGGGACAGCAGGTCGACATCATCAAATTATATGGTTCGATGGAACTGGCCCCTTTGGTTGGCCTCGCTGATCGGATCGTTGACGTCGTCGATACCGGCAACACTTTGCGGGCTAATGGTTTGGAGCCTTTGGAACATATTGCGGATATCAGCTCACGCTTAGTGGTCAATAAAGCGTCAATGAAAACCAAACATCAACGTATCCGACAGTTTATTGAACATATCCGGGCAGCCGTCAGAGAAAGAAAATAATGTTTGAAGTAAGTCGATTAAATTTTCAGCAAGCCGATTTCTGGTCAAAATTATCTGATTTATTGGCTTGGGAAGGTGTTTCCGATACCGCAGTAACTGATACCGTCCGCAATATTTTGGCTGATGTCAAACAACGTGGTGATGCCGCTGTCGTTGAATACAGTCAAAAATTCGATCGCGTGCAAGCAACGTATTTATCAGAGTTGGAGATTCCACTTGAGCGGGCGCACGCTTCGCTAAAGTCTATCCCGGTACCACAACGTGAAGCCCTTGAAAAAGCGGCTGAGCGGGTACGTCGCTATCATCAGCATCAGAAACAAGAATCCTGGCAATACACTGAAGCCGATGGCACGGTACTGGGCCAACAGGTCACACCATTGGATCGTGCCGGTTTATATGTACCCGGAGGTAAAGCGGCTTATCCATCATCGGTATTGATGAATGCCATTCCCGCCAAAGTCGCCGGTGTACAAGAATTAATCATGGTAGTGCCAACACCGGACGATCAAGTCAATGAATTGGTGCTTGCTGCGGCTGCTATCGCTGGTGTTGATAGAATTTTTGCCATTGGTGGTGCTCAGGCGGTTGCTGCATTGGCTTATGGGACTGAGACTATTCCTCAGGTCGATAAAATTGTCGGTCCGGGTAATATTTTTGTAGCGACTGCTAAAGGTATGGTTTTTGGTACCGTCGGTATCGATATGATTGCCGGCCCATCAGAAATCCTGGTGATTTGCGATGGCAAAACCGATCCGGATTGGATCGCCATGGATTTGTTTTCACAAGCTGAACATGATGAAGATGCTCAGGCCATTTTAGTATCGCCGGATGCAGAATTTCTCGATAAAGTCGCTGCGTCAATTGAAAAACTGCTGCCGACTATGGAGCGGGAAACGATGATTCGCACCTCGTTGGGTAATCGCGGTGCTTTGATTCAGGTGACCGATATGCAAGAGGCGGTCGAAGTCGCTAACTTTATTGCTGCCGAACATTTGGAATTATCAGTAGATAATGCTGCCGACATGGCCAAACAAATTCGTCATGCTGGTGCTATTTTTATGGGTCGCTATACGCCAGAAGCGCTGGGCGATTACTGTGCCGGCCCCAATCATGTTTTGCCGACTTCTCGAACAGCCCGTTTCAGCTCACCGTTGGGTGTTTATGATTTTCAAAAACGCTCAAGCCTGATTCAGGTATCAGCAGAAGGCGCACAAACTCTGGGCAAAATTGCCTCGGTTTTAGCGCGTGGAGAAAGTCTGACTGCGCATGCCCGCAGCGCTGAATATCGTTTAAAAGATTGATATGAGCCGATTTTGGAGTGATTTTGTCCACAAACTGGAGCCATATGTGCCTGGCGAACAGCCACGCGGCGCTAATCTGGTCAAACTCAATACCAATGAAAATCCATTTGGGCCATCACCGAAAGTTATCGATGCCATTCGGATGGCGGCAACCGATCGTTTGCGTTTGTACCCGGTGCCGGACGGTGGGCCGTTACGCCAGGCAATTGCCAATTATCACAAAGTAGATAGCAGCAATGTGTTTGTCGGTAATGGCTCCGATGAAGTGTTGGCGCATGTGTTTTATGGTTTGTTTAAACATCCGCAGCCAATTTTGTTTCCGGATATTACCTACAGCTTTTATCCGGTGTATTGCCAGTTGTATGACATTGATTTTCAGAGCATACCTTTAGACGAAGATTTTTCGCTAAATATTGCCGATTATCAGCAAACAAACGGCGGTATTATTTTTCCTAACCCCAATGCACCGACCGGCCGTTTATTGGCGCTCAGCGACATCGAAACGCTGTTAGAAACCCATACCGAGTCGGTCGTGGTCGTTGATGAAGCTTATATCGATTTTGGCGGTGAAACGGCGATCCCGCTGACCCAGCAATATCCGAATTTACTGGTCACACAAAGTTTGTCGAAATCCCGATCGCTCGCTGGGATGCGTATTGGTTTTGCCATTGGCCATGCCGATTTAATTGAAGCTCTGGTTCGTGTTAAAGACAGTTTTAATTCCTACCCGCTGGATAGTTTGGCAATTGCTGCCGGCGTTGCTGCGTTTGAAGACCGGGCATATTTCGAAGACTGCCGCAAAGCGGTTATCGCCGAACGTGACTTGGTCAGTAGCGCTATGCAGGAAATGGGCTTTGAAGTTTTACCGTCAGCAGCCAATTTTGTTTTCGCCAGGCACCCACAACATGATGCGAAGCAATTAGCCGCATCGCTACGCGAAAAGGGCATTATTATCCGGCACTTTAACAAGCCGCGTATTGATCAGTTTTTGCGGATCACCATTGGTACCCACACTGAGAATCAGTTGCTGCTCAGCGAATTAGATGTGTTGGTTTAATGCTGGCGGATACTTAGTAATTCGTTTAGCCGTTGCTGATCTTGCTCATATTGCTGACTGAGCATCATGATTTCTGCTTGCAGTTGCTGAATCAATAACTGATTATTACTCAACTCCTGCTCAGCAGCGGTGAGTCTTTTTTGCAGATTTTCAGTAATAGGCATGCCGTTGAGTTCTTTCTCAGCAGCTTGTTGTTGTACCTCGGTCAGTCTTTGCTCAAGCTCTGGTTGCTTTTCAGTAAGTGCCTGCAGTCGACTTTGGCGGTAGCTGAGATCTTTATCGCGGGCGGCAAGTAATTCATCCTCGGACTGATAAATATTCAGCAGATTTTGATCATGCAGGCTTTGCTGGCGTTTTAAGACTGCTGCTTGTTTTGCTTTGGCGTCAGCGGCTTGTTGAGCTGCCTGTTCTGCGGCCTTGAGTTCAGCTTGTTCAGCAAGTTCCGCTTTCGTTAAGGCGGGCGGTACACGCTCAATTAAACGCATGGTTTGATCATCAAGAATATCGTAGCCTCGTTGGGCGGCTTCCGGTGGCAAAGTTTTACTTAAAGTCGGGGTACCGCTTTCATCGTTAAATCGGAATAATTGACCGGCATTAACGCTGGTCATGGCCAGACAAAAACTTAACAAAAAGCTGCTGCATAGCAGGCGTTTGCGTATCATCCTAATTCTCCAACTCGATAAAACGGCTTAAACTTTGACACTGCTTGAGCATTGTATTCTGTTTGTTATTTCTCTGCTGGCCAATACCTTTTCGGCTCTGAGTGGCGGCGGTGCTGGCTTGATTCAGTTTCCGGTATTAATTTTTCTGGGCTTAACATTTGCGGTGGCATTGGCTACCCACAAAGTCGCCAGCGTAGCGTTAGGTGTTGGCGCAGCCTTACGTTATATGTCGACCAGCCGTTTGGAGCGGCAGTTTGTCTTGCTTTTGCTGATAGCCGGTCTGCCAGGTGTGGTGTTGGGCGGTAGTCTGATTTTGCTGGTACCGGATCGCATTGCTGAAATTGCCTTAGGTCTATTAACGGGCAGTTTAGGTATTTACTCGTACTTAAAACCGCAACTGGGTCAGGTTTATCGGCCTGTGCACCGGGACTTAAAGGGCTATTTGCGTGGCGGTTTGATGCTGTTTTTTTTGGGCGTTCTAAATGGTTCGCTGACGTCCGGTACGGGTTTATTTGTCACGTTATGGCTAGTGTTATGGTTTGGTATGGATTATCAGCGGGCGGTCGCCTATACACTGATTCTGGTCGGACTATTCTGGAATGGTGTCGGCGCCATCACTTTAGGCATACTCGGTGATATTCGCTGGGACTGGCTGCCAGCTTTATTGCTGGGGTCTTTAATCGGTGGTTATTTAGGCTCACATTTAGCGCTGCGCTGGGGCAATCGCTGGATCAAACGCTGTTTTGAGGTGGTAACGATTCTGATCGCTGTAAGACTGATTATTGGCCCCGTTTAAACGCCGTATTCGGCGCGATAAGCTGCGACCGCATTGCGATGGCTTTGCAGTTCCGTTTGACCATCAAGATATTGCAGTAAATCAGCCAGACAAATAATGCTGATAACCGGAATACCATAATCGATTTCCACCTGGGCAATGGCCGATTTTTCAGTTTTGCCACGCTCCTGACGATCCAACGCGATCACAACGCCAGCAGGTTCGGCGCCAGCGGCTCGGATCATAGCAACTGATTCACCGACTGACGTGCCGGCAGAAATGACATCATCGATAATCAACACTTTGCCTGTGAGCGGCGCACCGACCAGTTGGCCGCCTTCACCATGGTCTTTGGCTTCTTTGCGGTTAAAAGCATAAGGCATATCAATCTGATGTTGATCTGAGAGTGCAATCGCCGTCGTTGATGCCAGTGGAATACCTTTATAAGCAGGGCCAAACAACACATCAAACGCTAAACCGCTATCAACGATTCGCTGCGCATAAAAACGGCCTAATTGTGCCAGACTGGCACCACTGTGAAACAGACCACTGTTAAAAAAATAGGGGCTTTGCCGGCCGGATTTCAGCGTGAAACTGCCAAAACGCAACACACCTGTTGTCAGGGCAAATTCGATAAAGTCGTGTTGATATTTTTTCATATTATTTTTGTTGGTTTTGCACCAGATAAACGGCAGTTTCACCAAATAGATTTGGCAGCAGCCGAATCGCCAACGTGTCTTTATATTCGTGATTGACGACGCTGCGACTGATGATGTTGAACTGATTATCGCGACATAACTGCTCAAAATCCCGAATGGTGCACAGATGGATATTTGGCGTATCAAACCAGTGATTGGGCAGACTTTTGGAGACTGGCATATGACCGCCCAAGCTCAACTGCCAGCGGCACTGCCAATGACCAAAATTAGGAAAGCCGATAATACCGTGACGGCCAACGCGCATAATTTCCTGCAACAAAAAATCCGGTCGCTTAATCGCTTGCAAGGTTTGAGACAGAATCACATAATCAAAACACTGATCGGCAAATTGGCTGAGCCCCTCATCTAAATCTGCCTGAATGACATTAATACCGGCAAGCAGACAATCTGCGAATTTGCTGTTATCAATTTCAAGACCATAGCCGGTGACTTTGCGCGCCTGTAAATGATTGAGCAGCGTGCCATTGCCGCAGCCCAAATCCAGCACGCTGGCACCATCCGGGATCCAGTCACTGATGATTTGTAAATCAACGCGTAATGTCATCAGCCGTTCACCTCTTTGGCAACTAACTGCATATAAGTGCCAAAAATCTCCATATAGCGTGGTATTGGCATTAAAAAAGCGTCATGTCCCTGATGGGCTTCAATTTCGGCATAACTAACCTGCTTACCTGCGCTGAGCAGGGCATCGACAATTTCCAGAGAACGTAGCGGCGAAAACCGCCAGTCACTGGTAAATGACATCACCAGGGTTTTGGCTTTAATGCCTTGCATGGTGGCATTCAGATCATCATCAAAAGCTTTGGCAGGATCAAAATAGTCCAATGCTTTGGTCATCAGCAAATAGGTATTAGCGTC
>DASSWO010000050.1:0-9188 GCA_035704795.1 Methylophaga sp.
AGCGGATGTTGTAAGCGTTCTTTTTCAACGTCTGTCAGCGTTTGACCGGCAATATCAATCATCAGGGGACCGAGCGTCATGCCTATTCCTTATGCGTCAATCAATACCGGTAATCCCGGTTTTACCAGCGAGAATAACCTAATCACATCATCATTACGCATTCGTATACAACCGTGCGAGCGAGGCTCTCCCATAGGCTCAGAATCCGGCGTGCCGTGAATGTATATGTAGCGGCGCATCGAATCAACCTGACCCAGACGGTTTTTCCCCGGCTCTAAACCACTCAGCCACAAAATCCGCGTAAGAATCCAGTCACGCTCAGGATGTTGTGACGCCAAATTCGTGCAGTAGACTTCTCCGGTTGGACGGCGACCACGGAATACCGTATTAACGGGCATACCAGCACCTATACAAGCTCGTATTTGGTGCCAGCCACGCGGGGTTTGACCAGAACCATTTTGTTCACCAGTGCCATTTAATGCTGTCGATACCGGTGCCGAAAAAATACATCGGTCGTTCCGCCATAGACGGCACTGTTGTTCAGTAATACTGATCTGTAAAAAATGTTTGGGTGAAACGTCAGACATGGCTAATGCCAATTCGATAATTGATAGACGCTACCATAACAAAGCAACTGGCAGAATGCGATATCAGGGAGTTTACCGATAAGCCTGGCGAACTCCAATATAACTTAGCCAAAAACTGGCTGTCCACACCAATAAACCAACCAGCGCTGCCCACAGAAAAACATCAGTTATGGATTGTTTCGGCACTCGCTCGGCAACCAGCAACGGTTGATATTGTTGCTGGTCAATATCGTCAATGGCCGCCGCATACTCTTCCAGCGAGCCGGCTTCATAAGCCTGATAAGGCACGTCAAGTGTTTTAAAAAATGTGTGAAGCTTACGTTCCGGTAAGTCTTCCCACAATACGCTGTCCTGCGCTGTTTCATCCAATGTCATGCCGCGCACTGAACGCAGATAAATCCAATACAAATTTAAATTCATCTGCTCATAAATTTTTTTCAAACGGCGTTTCTCAGTGTCTGACAAGATTTGCCCCCCATCAGAAATCAACAAGACATTCCGAGAGCCACGATAGGCTTCTTTTTCGTACATTTGACCTGCCAACTGCAGTGCTTCAGCAATATTGGTTTTGGAAATACCTTTACCGAGGCCACCGGCGCTGATGGTCGCCAAAATGGCATCTTTATTATAAGTCAGCGGCAGGATTTCCACAGACTGGGTGCTGAAATAAACATAGCCAAAACGATCATCGGGACGGCCTTCAACAAACTCCAACAGATAATCAGTCGACACCACCCGCTTACTTTTAAAACGTGTACGCTCGTTGCGTAGGGTATTTAAGGGCGGTCGGGCAAAAATTTCATCCATGCTGCGACTGCGATCCAGTAACACTACAAATTCGGCGCCTTCACCATAACGTTCGACTGTTTGTTCGGGGATGTAAGGCCCCGCCAGGGCCAGAAGCAGGCTTATAATGATCAGACTTGCCAGCGATTTAAGCAACAAATTAATCCAGCGCGACAGCGGGTCCACCGGCAACAGTTTCGACCAGGCAACGGTTTTACTGTGGTTATGAATTAGCCATGGCAACAACGCCAGCGGCAGCAGGTAAAAAAAAGCAGGGCTCGTCCAGCTTAACGCCGACACACTGCCTCTAGATGCAGCAATCCGTTACCGTTAATAATCATCACCTAAGCCTATCCATCGATAAGGCAAAAACACCATTAATACCAATAGCAGCGCCAGTCCAGATAACCAGGCATATAAATCGTAATCTATGGTCACTTCACGGGTATCTGACACATCGCGAATGCGATCAACCAGCTTTTCGGGATCTTTCGGCGACGACACAAAGTCAAAACCAACGCGGTTAGCCAGCGTCTCTAAATGCGACTTTTTCTGTGACGATAAATGCTCAGTACGTGGTTTTTGGGCATTACGTTCGGCCATATCTCCACGAAATGATGCATAAACATCAACATGCATCACTTCGTTAACGTCCCAGAATCCTTCAATTTCACCTTGCTCATTGGTTTTAGGAATTGGCAATAAGTCTTTACCGCCAATGCCAACAATGACGCCTTTTACTTCACCAGGAGTCCCCTGAAATTTCGGGAATAAACTTTCATGTATGGGCGGTGATTCATGACCATCAGTCAAGAACACAATACTCGGCTGTGGATCGATCTCTTGAGCCTGACGAATAGCGGTATAAGTTGCTTTGGAAACCTCACTGGAACGCGCCCAGGCCATCGTTGGATCAATCTGATTTAACATCTGAATCAAGTCATTGTAATTTTTACAGATTTCAATTGGATTCATCAGAATCAAACTGCGCGCTTCACTGAATACAGCTAAACCTGCGTGTGAGCCACAAGGCATTTCCAACAGTGTCCGGCGTGTGAACTCCTTGGCCCAGGTCAAACGGCGCAAGGTTTCGCCATCCAATTTAGCGTCTTTAACATTCATACTGTCGGTGATATCCAGCACAAAAATGCTATCCATGATCTTCACATCACGTGGCACAGGCGGCAGCCACAATGCAGCAATGATCAAGAGCAGCGCCAAAGACATAATGATCGCCGTCAGCAAAATGCGGCGCGGATAACTTAGTATCATGGGAGATCGACCTTAAAGGCCTTGCTTTCAATTGAGCGCTGACTACTGATGACATTTTTTTCAAAGTTTCCATCAATATCAGGGTCTTCAGACACTACTCTTAAAGCAACTTCGAGGTTATAACGAGCATCCCACATCGAAGGCTGCAACAATAGCGCACTACGATAATCCTGTTTTGCCAATTCAATAAGCGGGATATGACGGGCATCAGATTTGGTCATCGTCAATGCTTTGCGCAGATTGATATTGCCGCGATTAAAATAAGCATCAGCCATTAATGGATTGCCGGCATATCCTAATACCAGCGTTAATTGTTCCAACGCCAGTTCATGTTCTTCCTGCATTTCCAGCTGTTGAGCTTTGGCAAAATGCGCACGCGGATCATCCGGTATTGTTTCATACGCAGCAGGATCGGCAATAAAATCATTTATCTGAGCCTGCTGCCACAGCTGATAGCCGCTGCCCAATAACCAAATGGTGCTTGCGGTAATTATCAGTAACAACGCCCAGTGGGCGGCCACGAGCAGTTTATTCATGCGCTTTTCTCACTCCCCAGAAAGTATAAACATGCGATGCGGCCAGCAACATCATAGCCAGCAACGCGAGCCACAAAAATACATCAGCTTTGGGTTCGTGTGGCAAAGTTTCCTGTACCAGCAAAGTCTGGTATTGCTGGCGGTCAATTTCATCAAGCGCTTCAGCGAAATCTTTTAACGAGCCGGCTTCAAATGCTCGGTAAGGCACACCGATAGATTGAAAGAAATTATGTAATTTACGTTCAGGAATATCACTCCATAAAGCACTTTCGCCCTCTTTGGCCTCCAAGGTCATTTCAGCGCGGGATTTCAGATAGACCCAGTAAATGCTTAAATTCAATTCTTTATAGCGACGAGCAATCTCAGCTTGGGCATCTTCATTCAATAACTGACCACCATCGGATACCAACAATACAATTCGTGACCCCCGATAAGTCTCACCATCAAACATTCGCGCCGAGCTGAGCAACGCTTGCGCCATATTGGTTTCAGACAAGCCCTTACCCAATGCATTGGCATTAATGGTCGCCAGAATTGATTCTTTATTGTAAGTCAGTGGCAGCAGATTGATGGCTTTGGTACTGAAAAATACAAAACCGAACCTATCATCAGGACGATTTTTCACAAACTCTGTTAAATAATCGCGAGCGACACTGCGTTTGGAGTTGTCTCCTCCAACACTGACGGCGGCAGCTTGCGTTTTCACGGCAAACGGATCATCCATACTGCGACTCCGATCCAGCAGTAAGACAATTTCAGCGCCTTCACCCAGCCGTTCGACTTTTTGCTCCGGCAACTCTGGTGCAGCCAATGCCAGCAACAAACCGACAATTACCAGTGAAGCTAATATTTTCAGTAAGTTACTGATGACTCGTGACAATGGATCGGCGGGTACTAATTCAACCCAGGCAACGGTTTTATCAAGGTTATGGTTGAACCATGGCAACAAAGCCAGCGGTAGCAATAATAGCCACCACGGCTGCACCCATTGCAGCCCTGATAGCATCATGCCATTTTCTCCCGTGCACGGCAGGCACGTGCCAGTTCCAGCAATTGATCAAAGTCTTTTGCATCGCCCCCATTGGCACTGAAAAAATGCGTTGCCGATTGCTGATAAAAGCCATCAATCTCAGCCTGCAACGGTAAAAGCCATGGGCATCGTTGCCATAATTTATCAAGTTTACTGGCCACCAATACCGTACCCGCACTGCGATTAAATGCATGATGCAAATTGCGACTGGCCGTGTCGGCATTTTTACGACCCAGCCAACGCATTTTATTAAGTTCAAATACAGCATGGGCAAATGGCAAGCGATGTCGCGGACGAAAGCCAAAATGCCAGGCCAGCCAAATCAATATGCTGACAATCAGGACCAAAAAAGACATCCATAATTGCTGCTGTAAGCCGGCATCATGTGATGGCACAATTACTTTATCGCCACGCGGAACAAATCGTCCATCAGCATCGGCATTTTCGGCTGCCAAAAATGAACCGATTTTAAACGGTGCCTCAGGAATATTAATAAAGCCACCATCGCTAGTGCGCAGTTCAAAAACGGGGGTCGCCACTTCACGGGTTTCTGCTGGTACATTAACGATCTGGTAATGCATTAACAAACGATTACCATTGAGCTCGTTATCACGTAAATATAACCAAGCTCCATGGCGTTTATTGCGTTGTGGCAAACTGGCGGGATCAATTTCCACATTTTCAGGCAGTATTATCTCTGCCGTGACTTGATCACCAATTAACAAGCCCCAACTGCGATCCAGCGAAATCGTCGCAGTTTCATCTTTAATCAATTCTGCCGCATCTTCAGCATAAACATTGGCACTCAACGCCAAAACCCAACACAAAATCCACACACGCATGGTCGGCATCCCTAAGATTTTTTCATCGCAAAGAAATATTCGGTGAGTTGCTGTGGTGATAAATCACCTTCCACATACAACGGCTTAAATTGGTAACGGCGAAAACAGGCATCCAGTTTGTCAAAATGATCGTTCATTTGCTGCTGCCAACGTTTTTTAATCCCTGGTCGCATCCAAACACTGTGTCGTTGCCCCGTCTCGGCATCACGAGTTTCAGTCCAGCCCGCATGTGATGGAAAATGATCAACATCATCATGCCGCCAAACAATTGGAATAACCGTGTAATGGGCAAGTTTTCGTAAAGTACGTTCGACGAGTTCAATATCACAGCAAAAATCTGACGCCAAAAACACCATGGCTTTCTGACTGCTAATCAAGCTAGCCGCATGAACCAAACCTTCAACACCTGCTTGGTCAGGCAGCATCGATTGCATGATTTTATCTGCGGCAAATGCCGGAATGCTGCGCTGTCGCGTTGGCATAATAGATACATCTTGACGCCAAATAGCATCAAAACCAGCCATCGCGAAACGGTCACCAAAACCAATCGCACTATGGGCAATCATCTGCGCCAATTTCGCTATCCGTTCATGGTTAACACTAGCAACGGTCATTGATCGGCTTAAATCTGCAAGTAACCATAACGTTATTGATGATCTTTGTTGATAGCGTCTTACCAGCCAACGCTGCTGCTCGTTTTGAGAAATATCCGCCGCTTGTGCCCGCAAACTGGCACGAATATCTAACCTACGCGGATCCGGATAATCAAATAGATCAGCAAAACCGGCAAAGCGATCACCGCTGCCCAAGGCTTTACCCGTGTGGGCGCCCGGCACATGGCCAAACACTTTATCGGGAAAGCGATAAAAAAACTCCTGCGGTTGCAGGTCACGCTTAGCCATAATCGCTTACGGCGTCGCGATGTGATCACGCAAAGCGCGCACAAATCGCGGCATGATTTGTTCACGACGGCCTTCATAAACCGGCGACAAAAATACCCGATGAGTCAATGCTGGCAATAACACGGTATGTACATCATCCGGCAACACATGATCGCGACCATTGAGCCAGGCACAAACTTTGGCGGCTCTAACCATAGCAGACATACCACGAACACTGGCACCAGCGATCACTAAGTCTTCAACAAATATATCTTCCAGTTCGATACCCAATTTGTGCGGTTCCCAACTGGCATCCCACAAACGTACGACGTAGTTTTCAATTTCAGGTGAGACAAAAATCGCTTGCTGAATTTGTTTATCAAGATCGTTGAGATCGGTGTAATTCAACAATGGCTCACTGACTGACGCTAATAATTCGTCGACATCATGAAACGCCGGATCGAAAATCAACTTACGCCGCAGAGCATCATCTGTCGGACGGCTGATATTAATTTCAAACAAGAACCGGTCACGGGCAGCAGCGCTAAGCTCAAAGGTTTCTTCTTTTTCTACGGCATTACGGTCGGCAAATACCACCATGTGCGGAAAGCGATATTCTTTACCAAACGCTTCAGCACTTCGCTCAGCCATGGCCCGCAGTAATAACGATTGTACTTGAGGACGGGCACGGTTAATTTCGTTAAAGAAAAACACCGCAGTATCTTCGCCATGACTGATAAGTGGACCGGGATCGATAACCGGTTTGCCCTCGGCATTAACCCATGCGCTGTACAACAAATCATTGGGCATTAAATCGACACTGCCTTCAATACGGCCAAATGCCCCGCCTAGCGCTTTAGCAAACGCCCGTAACAAAGTGGTTTTACCCACACCGACACCACCTTCAAGCAGCACATGGCCGCGGGCATGCAAGGCAATCAAAATTAACCGAATCGCCGGCTCTTGACCGATCACCACTTTATTAACGACTTTTTCCAAAGCCAGCGCATGTTCACGCGCCGTCTCAAGTTGCTGCAAATCGGCCATTTAAACTCCCCTTCATTGTGTCTGTCTGCTGACAGTTATATTTTTAGTTAACAAAACACCTTCCGGCCACCAGATACGGTAGCGGGTCTGACGGTGCCATGCACTAGATAGTCATACCAATTTGTTTATCCGGCCACTCAAAACACACTGCGAACCGGAATGTCTTCACGCTCTGGAATGTACCACCATTTATCGTGATAAGAAACCGCTTGCCCGCAAGCTTTTGGTTAACATCCAGACTTCAAAGGTTATCAATCACCTACAAGAGTGAATGTAAGCTATTGAATCGTTATTCGCTAAAAATTACAGCCGAAAATTGCCCACTAGCAGCGGGCAAATTTCCCGTCTGCCATATTAGCGCTTTGCGCCATCCGTTTTAGTGCCTAGACTGCGGCTTTAAACCTTTGAAATGGTTTCTGATGAATTTAAAGCTACAATTGTTTGCCCGGATTTTTTTTATCGCACTGCTCTGTTTATTGATGAGTGCTGCTTACGTGCTTTATGAAACTAATCAACAATCCATCATGCAGGCTGAGGCCACGGCCAAACGTATTAATCAGCATATGACTGAAGAATTGTTGCGTAATTTTTCGCGCTACGATTACCGGTCACCGTTTCCCAATACCGGTTTATGGGGTGATATCAGCGGCTTACCAGGCTCATGTGTGCAATTTTTATCACGCTCGGAAAGCCGAAGGCGCAGTTTGTGCAGTGACGTTAACGAAGCTGAGCGCACCTGGCCACGTTGGTTTGGCACTTTATATGATCAAATATTTCAACCCGACTATGAAGCCAGTCGACGATTTTCATTTAATGCACTGACCTATGGCACCATTTTGGTATCACTGAACCGACAAGTTGAAACCGCCCGCGCATGGCATAATTTACGCGCTGTTATCGGTCTTTTGTCATTCAGCATTCTGGCGGTGAGTTTATTGGTGTATGTGACCATTAACCGCATGTTAAAACCGGCACATTTGATTGTCAGTGGCCTTGAGAAAATGCGTGATGGCCAGTTGCACACCCGTCTCCCTGCTTTTGAAATTGCTGAATGGCGGCGAACTTCTCAAGCCATAAATGCCCTCGCCGATAGCCAACAGCAAGTTTTGGCAGACAATCAACGACTGGCATTAAAACTGTTGAATGTGCAGGAAGAAGAACACCGCTATATTGCCCGGGAATTACATGATGAATTTGGTCAATGTCTGGCGGGTATGAATGCTATGACCACTAGCATCCACCAGTCAGCGCGTCAGGAATATCCGAAAATTCTGCCCGAGCTTGAGAATATTAATCATGTCATCGAACATATGATGTCAGCATTAAGAAGCCTGCTGACCCGCTTGCGACCCACTGACGTCGATGAAGTCGGTTTGCAAAAAAGTCTGCAAAAACTGATTAAAAGCTGGCATCAGCGTAGCGGCAACCAAACCCGTTTTGAATTAACCATTGATGCCGATTTAGCAACGCTGCCCGAACCTTTGCCGGTGAATATTTATCGGATCGTGCAGGAAGCCTTAACCAATATCGCTAAACATGCCTATGCCACCCAAGCCAGCATTCAATTACATTGTCCGCAAACGGGCACGTTAGTACTGCAGATTGAAGATAATGGCTTGGCTGAGGCCAAGAATATTCAACAATCGATGGGCATGGGCCTGTTGGGGATACATGAGCGGGTCAGTGCACTGGGCGGACAAACAAACATTACCGCCAATCCGGGCAGCGGTCTGAAAATGCTGATCACACTCCCTATCAACCGTGCGCAGGAGACAATTTAATGGCCAATATCAGAGTGTTACTGGTAGATGATCATGCCATTGTCCGTGAAGGCTACCGGGCATTACTACAAAAGCAGGTTAATCTGGAAGTCGTTGCTGATGCACATGATGGTCACGATGCCTATATGCAATACAAAGCTTTTCAGCCAGATGTGGTGGTGATGGATATCTCCATGCCGGGTCAGAGTGGCCTTGAGGCTATTTCACGCATTCGCCAATATGATTCACAAGCAAAAATTTTGGTGTTTTCAATGCATCAGAATCCCAGTTATGCCTTGCAGGCAACACGCGCCGGAGCACTTGGTTACATCACCAAAAGCAGTGACCCATCGTTATTAATACGGGCCATTTTTGAGGTCATGGACAATAAACTGAGTTTGAGCCCGGATATTGCACAGGCATTGGCGCTGGAAAAACTTGGCCATG